>JBJOHE010000393.1:0-6617 GCA_046047895.1 Planctomycetota bacterium
AGGAAAACGCCTTCGTCTACGGCTACAGCTACGACCTGCCAGCCGGCAAGACGCTCGTCTCGATCACCCTGCCCAACAACCAGAACGTCGGCATCCTCGGGATCGCCCTGGTGTAGGCCCAGGGGTAGACGCCCAAAGCCGGCACTCCTTCATGGTGAGGGGGGCCACTGCGTTCGCCTGACCCTCGCGAGCAGCGTGGTTGCCTCTCGACACCTTGGGGTGCCGTTCGACAACGAACAATACAACGGCTTGCCCAGCAAGCGGTTTCTAGTTACTCTCTTGGGCAATAGCGATTGCTCGGCTCCCCAAAGGTGCTCGGCGAGCCAGTTCGGTCTACTTTCCCAAACCCGCTCCCGGAGTCTGAATCCCATGGTGTTGTTTTCTCGTTCGCAATGCTCATCTCGACTGGGTTTCATTGCCATGCTCAGTGCTCTCGCCGCCCCTGTGGGGGCCGAAGCAGCGATTCAATACAGTGGCACGCTCAACCAAACTGCCACTGTGGCCTCCTCGCCACAGGCAGTCACCATCAACGGTCAGGATTTCCAGTTTGGCGTCATAGCCCACGCTGGCCAATTCTCGTATTTCACGCCCGTCGAGAATGGATCGGGGGTGTTCGTCGACGTCGGCCAACCGCTCGTGGCGCGAAATTTTACGACATCAGACACGATCGGCCCGCTGACGAGCGTCGGCAACATGTACCCCACAAACGGAACATCGAACGACAACCTCCTGCTCCATGAATACGCGGGAACGCCGACCGGTAACTTTCCAGCCACGGGCACCGGGTATGCCGGATTTCTGCTCGGTGGACCGGTCAACTTCCACTACGGATGGGCTCGGTTTGATCTCCTCCAAGGGGTATCGACGGACCACACGCTGACCCTGGTCGACTATGCCTGGGAGGATACTCCCAATACGGCGATCGCGGTCGGCGTCGTGCCGGAACCCAGCCTCTATGGCCTGCTGGCCGGTGCGGCCGCGGCGGCAGGCGGCTGGCTCCGGTTTCGCCGACGCTGAACGTTCGCCAGCAGTTTTCTCTTCGCGAGCCGGGCCCGGAATCCGTTTCCGGGCCCGGCCTCGTGTATTCTGGGGGATTCAGCAAACCCCCCGATGCCTCTCCTGCGATCCATTCTCCGTGCGGTCATCAGCTGTGCTCTCTCCGGGGCCTGCCTCGGTGCCGCCGCGGAAACCGTGGCCGATCCCCCGCAGCCACCACGGACCAGGCGGGTTCTGATCATCGACCAGGAGGCGCCCACCCGTCCCGCATTCGTGGAATTCATGCGGGGATTCCGTCAGACGTTGGCCGAGGTCGCCGACGGCGGGTACGAAATCTTCATCGAGAATCTCGACCTGGTTCGGCTCGGCCGTCTGGACGACGACCTCGAGCAGGCCGCTGGCTGGCTGCTCCGAAAATACAGCGACGCCCCGTTCGACGTGATCGTGCCCACGAGCAGCATGACGCGGGAGTTTGTGGTCGCCCGCCGCGCGGCACTCGCCCCGGAGGCCACGATCGTGGCGGTCAATCGGCCCGGCGAAACGGTGGGTCGTGTATCTCCACCGAATTCCACCTATGTCACGACGGCCGGAAACGTCACGGAGACGATCGGGCTGGGCTTCACCCTCCTTCCAAACGCGCGACGGGTCGCCGTCGTCGGTCAGACCAGACCCCATCCTCAACTCCTTCAAAACGAGATCGACGATGCCCGACGTACCATCGAGTCGCGCGGGCTGGAGTTTCTTCTGTTGCTGGACCTGTCGCTCGAGAACCTGAAACAGCAGTTGCGACAGCTCCCTGCCGATTCCATCGTGGTCTACATCGGATACTGGAAGGACGAACCGGGAGGGATGACCTACGTGCCTGCCGTCGTCCTGGAGGCTCTCTGTCGCGAAACACAGGCTCCGATTTTCGGGATCATCGATACCTATGTCGGCCGAGGAATCGTCGGGGGCGTCTGCACCGACATTGGGGCGATGGGGGCGGCAGCCGCTCGGCTGACCGCCGCCAGCCAGGCGGGGCCGCCCCCCAAGTCGGTCTTCGTTCCTCCCCAGGTGATCCTCGACCAGCGGGCGTTGGATCGATTCCGCATTCCTGCCTCTCGGATCCCGCCGGGAGCCCGGGTCATGTTTCGGGAACCAGGGTTTTGGGACCGTTATTGGCCGCAGACCGTCGGAGCGGGCGTGCTCTTCGTCCTCCAGGCCGGTTTGATCGCGGCGCTCATCCAGCAGCTTCGCCGCCGACTGCGGGCGGAACGGCTGGTCGATGAGCAACGGGCGTTGATCATCCATGCCGGCCGAGTCTCTACGCTCGGGCAGTTCGCCGCCTCACTGGCGCACGAACTCGGCCAGCCGCTCGGGGCGATGCTCAACAATATCGAAGCGGCCAGCCTGCTGCTGCGCGACGATTCCTCTCGACACGCAGCCGAGTTGCGAGAGATTCTCGACGACCTCGCAGCCGACGACCAACGGGCCGGCGCAGTCTTGGACCGGATCCGGGCGATGGTTCGCAGGCAGCGATTCAAGATTGCAGCCGTGGATGTGACAGCCCTCATCCGCAACACCCTCGCCCTGGCCGGTCCACGGCTGAGAGCCGACGGCATCCACGTCGCCATCGACTGCCCTGCCGAGGTTCCGCCGATCGCCGGCGACGAGATCATGCTCCAGCAGGCCCTCCTGAACCTGATCGGCAATTCGGCCGATGCGATCCAGGCGACACGGGAGCGGCTCCGCGGCCGACCGCCTGTGCCCCCGGGCGGGATCGCGATCTGCGCCTCCCGTGATGGTCAAATCATCGAACTCGCCGTGATCGACACGGGCGGGGGGCTCGAGCATCCGGGGATCGCCAAGGCGATCGAGCCCTTTCTGACCACGAAAGAAACCGGGCTGGGAATGGGGCTACCGATCGTGCACTCCATCGTCGAACAGCACGATGGTAGGATGGAGATCCAGGACGACCCGGGCCGTGGCGTGACGGTCCGTCTCCGGCTGCCACTCTGGGAGGAAGGACGAGGCACGTGAGCACGACGGTTCATCTGATCGACGACGATGAGTCGTTTCTTCGCAGCATGGCCCGCCGGCTCGGCGGCCACGGCTATCGGGTGGCCGCCTACTCCTCGGTGGCAGAGTTTCTCCTGCGACCAGACCAGGAGGATCCGGGCTGCGTGCTCACCGATCTCCAGATGCCGAAGCGAGACGGCTTCGAACTCCAGGAGATTCTGGCCGCCTCGGCCAACCCGCTGCCGGTCGTGTTCATCACCGGCAAGGGCGACATTCCGACCAGTGTCAGGGCGATGCGAGCCGGTGCCGAGGACTTTCTCACGAAACGGGTGCAGACTTCCGAACTCGTCGGCGCCATCGACCGGGCCCTCTCCCGCAACAAACGGGAGCGGGCGGCGCGGCTGCGACGTGCCAACGCCCGGCAGACGATCGAACGGCTCAGCGCCCGGGAACTCCAGATGCTGCTCGGGATCGTCAAGGGGATGCAGAACAAGGAGATGGCCGAGGAATACGAGATGTCGGAGCGGACGGTGAAGTACTACCGCACGATGCTCACTCGCCGGCTCGATATCTACGCCTCGGTGGATCTGGCCCGGCTCGTTCAAGACGCCGGAATCTCGATCGAGGAACTGACCAATATGGCCGCCGCGGCCCCGCCCGGCCCGCTGCACGAGGAGTAACACTCGGCAGACAACTCTTTCGGCAATGGTGGCGCGTGGTGCATACCGGACGACGATCGCCTGGGTTCACCCTGATCGAGTTGCTCGTGGTGATCGCGATCCTCGCGACCCTGGTCGGGCTGCTGCTGGCGGCGGTGCAGTCGGCCCGGGAGGCGGCCCGTCGCATGGCCTGCGGCAACCGGCTCCGGCAGGTCGGCATCGCGTTGCATGCCTATGAATCATCCCGCCGGTATCTGCCGGCCTGGCGGCAGGAATTCACGCTGGAGGAATACCCCAAGGATCCGCCGAATCCCTACTTCAGCGCCGTCGTCGCCGGCCGGACGACCTTCGCGCCGCTCGGGCATCTCCTCTCCTTCCTGGATGAAGGCCCACTTGCCTCGCTCTTCGACCTTACCCGTGGGCTGGCCGACCCGGTCAACCTGCCGCCGCCTTTTCCTCTGGGCCGCAATGACCCCGGCTGCCTCGCCCCCGTGCCCCTGTTCGTCTGCCCGGCCACTCCCGCCGACGTTCCCTCCGACTACGCCTCCGTGTTCGCCCCGCTCGGGTACCCGGCTGGCATGCCGCTGGTGCTTCCCCGGACCGACTACGCCCCGCTCCGCGGAATCCACCCGAGCCTCGCGACCTGCGCCGGCCTGCCCCCCACCCCGACCGACAACGCGATGCTGGGCACGAGCGACTGGATCCACAAGCGAACAATCCGCTTCAGCGAGATCAGCGACGGCTTGTCCCGCACTCTGGCGTTCGTCGAGCAGGCCGGCCGACAGCAGCGGTTTTTTCGGGGCCGACGCCTGACCGACGACAGCCCCGGGGGAGCGACCGTGAGAAACTCCTTCTACGGCGACTGGAACACCGCCCGGCATGCCCGGGGGCTCAGCGGCGCCACTGCAGCCGATCCGCTCCAGGCGGGCTGTTCGGTACTCAACGTCATCAACGACGACAACCCCTATGCCTTCCACCCCGGTGACCCCCTCCCCAAATCCTGATCCAGGTCTTGTGAGAGAATCCTCGTGCTCCTTGTGGGGCTTGAAAGGGTTCTCTGATGAAGAAGCGACGCAGTGCAGAGCAGATCGTGGGCTTGCTTCGGCAGGCTGACGTTGACCTTGGAAAGGGCATGAACGTGCCCGATGTCTGCCGACGGCTGGGGATCAGCCAGCAGACGTACTATCGGTGGCGGACGAAGTTCGGCGGGATGGATCCGAAGATGGCGAAGCAGCTTCAGGAACTGCAGAAGGAGAACTCGAGGCTGAAGAAGCTGGTTGCGGACCAGGCGCTGGACATGCTGATCCTCAAGGAGGCAGCCCGCCCAAACTGACTTGCCCCGAGCGTCGCCGCCGGACGGTGGAATCCGTCCGGCGGACCTTGGGGCAGGAGAAGGTCTCGGAAAGAAGGGTCTGTCGAGTGCTCGGCCAGAACCGAGGCACGCAGCGTCACCGTCCCAGGAAGGTTGACGGCGACCGTGAGTTGCTTGGTGTGATGCGAAAGATCGTGGAGACGTTCCCGAGGCATGGGAGCGAGCGCACGCATCGCGTGCTGACCGGCCCGGAAGCCTTCGGGGGCTGGAAGGTGAACATCAAGCGGGTGCATCGGATCTGGAAGGAGGAGCATATGCAGGTGCCGCAGAAGCAGCAAAAACGCCGGAGATTGCCGGGGTCGAGTGCCAATGGGTGCGTGCGGCATCGGGCTCTGCATCGGAATCATGTGTGGAGCTACGACTTCCTCACCGAGCGAACGGAGGATGGCAGGCAGCTGCGGATCCTCGTGGTGATCGACGAGTTCACGAGGGAGTGTCTGGCGATCGAGGTGGCGAGGTCGTTCACTGCTCGAGACGTAATCATGACGCTCCAGTACCTGTTCGCCGTGCAGGGTGCGCCCGAGCATCTGCGCAGCGACAACGGGCCAGAGTTCGTGGCCAAGGAGATCCAGGAGTGGCTGGCGAGGGCGTGCGTACGCACGCTCTACATCCAGAAGGCAAGCCCGTGGGAGAACGGTTACGTGGAGAGCTTCAACGGCAGACTTCGGGACGAGCTGCTCGACCGTGAGTTGTTCCTGAGCCTGCCTGAGGCTCGGGTCGTTCTCGACCAGTGGCGGATGGACTACAACCACAGGCGGCCGCATGGCGGCCTGAAGTGGCTGACCCCGGCGGCGTTCGTCGCCGGGCTGGACGATACGGCCTCCGGGGCGGTCCCGGCGGCGTCGCGTGGTGTGTCTCCGGTCGGGGCTACGCCCCTCCCTCCGACACACCACGCGGACTGTTCCCCAACCCTCTCATGAGCACTGGTACAAAAACTGGGGAGGGGTCAGAACCAGGAAGCCGTCTACGTCTGTGATTCATGCGGGGAGGAGATCGTCGTACCCGTAGACGTTTCAGCGGGGGCACATCAGGACTACACCGAAGATTGCCCGGTCTGTTGTCACCCGATGAATCTGCACGTCGACATAGACCCAGACGGCGAAGCTCATGTCGACGGGGAGCACGAGTAGGTCAACGCTAGGGTATGTCCGTGTCGCCAAGAGCCTACCGATTCCAAGAACCGGCAACGTGGTCTGGATCGTCATGCCGTGGGCCGTTTTCTTGCCACCATTCCAGTAGGCGAGGATTGATGCGTTGCCAGAGAACGCCGTGGTAGGAAGGTCGGCGCATTTCGGCCACCACGACGACGGCACAGACACACACGGCCACAGAGACCGTCACGAACCACCCCGGAAAACCCGCTAGGAGAGTCGAGGCAGCAAGCACGAGAAAGATGGCCGCCCAGATGAGTTCAGGCAGGCGGGAAACTCGAAACACGTTGCAAAAAATAAAAAAGGTGGCCAGGGGGATGACCGTGACGAGCCCCCATGACCAGTCGAGGGAAGCAAGAGCCGCCGAGAGAAGTGCCCCGAGGATGAGCACGACGAGATCCAGGGGCGAGAGGCGAAAGCCGGGGGAGAATGCTGCGCTGG
>JBJOHE010000394.1:0-9727 GCA_046047895.1 Planctomycetota bacterium
ATGGCGGCCGCGCCGCGGCTGCGGCTGGCCCTGGTGCAGGTGGATCCTGACCAGGCCGGTGCCGTCGAGACACTGCGGGCGATCTCGCGGCGGGCAGGCGAGGGCCCCGAGCGGCCCGACCTCGTCTGCTGGCCCGAGTGCAGCGGTGGCTCCTACGAAGAGGGACTCGCGGCCTTCGCCGACGAGGCGACTGTGTTTCGCCGGTCGCGGGAACCACAGCGGGGTCTGCGGCCCTGGCCTGATCCCTCCTGCCCGCTGCTGTTCGGCGGCCGCGTCTACCGCGGCTACCGCGAGCGGCCCGACGCGATCTATCAAGCCGCCTTGATGCTGGACGAGCGGGAGGAACTCGTCGGCAGCTACCACAAGCGGCACCTGATGCCGTTCGGGGAGTACGTGCCCTTCGCCGATGTGATCCCTGAACTGCGGCTGGCGTTTCCGGTGACCGTGCCCTACGACGTCGGCGGCGAGCCCGAGCTGATCACCGCCGGCCCTGCCCGGATCGGCAGCCTGCTGTGCTACGAAGACATGGTGCCTGCCGCGGCGGCGTCGCTCGTCGAGCGGTCGGCGAACCTGCTCGTGTCGCTGATTCATGGAGCGGCCTTCACCAATCCGCTCACCCTCATCCAGCACCGGCTGCTCGCCCAGCAGCGGGCGATCGAACTCCGGCGATGCCTCGTGCGGTGTGGTTCCACTGGCGAGACCTGCGTGATCGACGCGACCGGTCGCGTGCGGGAGCGGCTGCCGCTGGACACGGAGGGGCTCCTGCTGGCCGACGTGCCGCTGCTCGAAGGGACCACGCTCGCCCTTCGCCTGGGCCCCGCATTTCCCATAGCCTGCGGACTTGGGCTGGGGGGGCTCGCAGTCGTGCGGAGACTGCGCAGGCTGGGGATTCCGGGCGTCGGGTCCTGTGGCGTCTAGCCGGTGACGGGAACGCCGACGCGACCGTCGGGCGGGCGACCGGCCTTGCGGTGTCGGCAGGAAGTGTGGGATAGCCCCGTCGCGGCCGTCTGTCTCGGCGTCGGAAGAGCCCCATGCGAATGCCCCTCCTGTTTCGGAAGTCCCGCGACCGCCGCGGCCCTGCCCTGCCCCCCGACATCGATCCGGCCGCCCGGAGGGTGATCGAGACGGTGGCCCCGTTCACGATGACGAGTCCCGAGCGGATCCTCGCCTTCCGGGATGCGGTGGAGCATGTCTGCCGCCACGCGATCGCGGGCGACATCGTCGAGTGTGGGGTGTGGCGGGGTGGGAGCATGATGGCCGCGGCGCTGACGCTCCTCGAACTCGGCCACGAGCGGAGGCTGCATCTGTTCGACACCTTCGAAGGCATGCCGCCGCCCGGCGCCGAGGACCGCGACATCGGTGATGTGGCCGCGGAGGAACTGCTGGCGGGTGAGGATCGCGACACCGGCAGCACCTGGGCCTTCGGGCCGCGGGTCGACGTGGAGCGGAACCTGGCTTCGACCGGATATCCCGGCGAACTGGTGCGGTTCGTCCAGGGACGGGTCGAGGAGACGATTCCCGCTGCGGCACCCGAGCGGATCGCCGTGCTCCGGCTCGACACCGATTGGTATGAGTCGACCCGGCACGAACTCGTCCACCTCTATCCGCGGCTCGCCGTCGGCGGGGTGTTGATCATCGACGACTACGGCCACTGGAAGGGCGCCCGCAAGGCGGTGGACGAATACCTCGCCGCGACCGGTGCCCGGCTGCTCCTCTCCCGCATCGACTACACGGGCCGGATGGCCGTGAAGCTCGATCCCTGATCCTCTCTGGTTCCAGCCATGATCCGTCTCGCCCCCTGCCGTCGCCCATCGCGTGTCACCAGCAGCCTGCTCAACCTCGGCTGCGGCGAGCACCGGCATCCGGCCTGGACCAACGTCGATCTCGTACCGGCCGGCGACGACGTGATCCCCTGCGATCTGCGGCAGCCGCTCCCCTTTGCGGCCGGCTCCTTCACCGCCGCCTACGCGGCCCATGTCGTCGAGCACCTCGCGCCGATCGAGGCCCGCCGGCTGCTGGCGGAGATGCGGCGGATGCTCGCCTCCGGCGGGATCGTGCGGATCGTGGTGCCCGACCTCGAAGGGGTCGCGCGGGCCTATCTCGCGAGCCTCGAACGAGCGGCCGCCAACCCCGCCGCCCAGCGGCGCTGGGAGCATCGCTGGATGACGGTCGAGCTGCTCGATCAGCTTGTCCGCGGCCGCTCCGGCGGTGCGATGCGGCGGTGGTGGGATTGCGACCCGGTGCCCTGCCGGGAGTTCATCGAGTCGCGGCTCGGGCAGGAGGCGGCTCGCGGGATCGCCGCGATCGCGGCCGAACGCGAGAGCCGCTCTGGCCGGCCGCTTCGGCCCGAGGAGATTCTGCTGGCCGAGCCCCCCGCCGCCCGCGAGGTCGCGCGGTTCGAAAGCCGCGGGGAGCGGCACCGCTGGATGTACGACCGCGTCTCGCTCGCCGATCTGCTGGCCGAGGCGGGCTTCACGGAGATTCGCCAAACCGATGCCGTGACCTCGCGGATCCCCGGCTTCGCCGCTGCAGCGCTCGATGCCGACGAGGCGGGCCAGCCACGGAAGCCCGATTCGCTCTATGTCGAGGGAGTCAGACCATGACCCCCGCCGTCACCCACCCCCACCGGCCCCGGATCGCCTGCCTGGCCACGCACGGAGGCCATGCGGGGGGCGCCGCGATCGCGATGGAGCGGCTGGTGGCCGGGCTCCGCGGAGCCGGCGCCGAGGTCGGGATCGTGACCCGGGCGAGCTGCCCCTGGCCGAGCCCGGTCAGGCAGCTCGACCGCCGCATCCGCCGGCGGATCCGGCATGGCCGCACGCCCGTTTCCAACACGCTGTTCACCGCCGACTGGCCGGCCTGGGATCTCTCGGGCCACCCGGCCGTCAGCCGGAGCGAGTTCGTGAACGTCCACTGGGTGGCGGGCCTGCTCGCTGCCGAAGGCATCCGCCGGATCGTCGCCTCGGGCCGGCCGGTCGCCTGGACCCTCCACGACATGCGGCCCTTCACCGGCGGCTGCCATTACACGGCCGGCTGCGAGGGGTTCACCGGCGGCTGTCAGGCCTGTCCGCAGCTCGTGCCGGCGGTCGCCGATCTGGCGGTGCGGTCACTGGCCCGATCGCGGCGGCGGCTCCACGGGCTTCCGCTCACGTTCGTCGCGCCGAGCCGCTGGCTGGCCGGCGAACTGGCCCGCTCGAGCCTGTTCGATCCTGCAGCCCATCAGGTGCAGGTGATCCCCAACGGGATCGATCTGGGCCGCTTCGCCCCCGGCGATCGGGCCGACGCCCGGCGGCAGCTCGGCCTGCCTGCCGATGGAACCGGCATCCTCCTCGGCAGCGTGGCGCTCGACGAGCACCGCAAGGGGGGCGATGCGGCGGTTGCGGCGATCGGCCGCCTGGCCGCTGAACTGGCCGGAGCCGACGCCAGCCCGCAGCCGTTTGTCGTGACCTACGGTGCCGGCGGCCCGACGGTGCCCGGCCTGCCCTGCAGGCATCTCGGCACGGTGGACGAGGCGGGCGTGCGGCGGGCGGTGCATGCCTGCGATCTCCATCTGACGCTGGCCCGGGAAGACAACCTCCCCAACACGGTGATGGAGGCGATGGCCTGCGGCGTGCCGGTGGTGGCCGCCCGCGCGGGCGGCCTGCCCGAGATGATCGCCCACGACCAAACCGGCTGGCTCGTGCCGGTCGATGCCCCGGTGGCCACCGCGGCGATCCTGGCCGAGCTCGTCCGCGACCCGGGCCGCCTGGCCGCGGCCGGCCGCGAGGCGCGGCGGCATGCCGAGGCGGTCTGGGACGTGCGGCAGCAGGCAGCCCGGTATCTCGATCTGGCGGCGGAACTCACCGCCGAGTCGGCGGCGACTCGCCACGACGCAGCCGTTTCCAGCGGCGTGCCGGCGCCACTCACGCCCGCCGTCGCACCCTTCGCCCATCCGGCGGCCCGCCTGCGGGCTCCGCTGCGGCAGCTCCGCCGCACCGCCTCGCTTCCCTGGAGGCGGGCCGCCTGAGCCCGCCCGTAGCCGTGAACCGTCATCCCCCGATCCCGCCGCTCGACGCCGCCGACTTCACCGGCGGCGTGTTTCCGGAGCACGCCTTTCCGCCGCTCGCCGAGTCGGCCGACGAGTACTTCGCCGCCTGCCGCCGGGGCTACGCGATCATGGCTGCGAGCCGGGTGGCGATCGCCGGCCTGGCGCGGAACGTGGGGCAGATCCTGCCGCTCACGATCAAGCGGGTCGAGAACCTGGCCCGCTGCTTCGCCGACTATCGGGTGGTGGTGTTCGAGAACGATTCCGAGGACGACACCAAGCTTCTGCTGGCCCGCTGGGCCCGCGGCAACCGCCGGGTGCTGGTGACGAGCGAGGATCTGGCCGACCCGGTCAATCCAACGACCCGCTGCCTCGACCGGGCCGCGCGGATGGCCCACTATCGCAGCCGCTGCCAGGCGACCGTGCTCGACCACTGCCGCCGCTACGACGCGACGATCCTGATCGACCTCGACGTGCACGGCGGCTTCAGCATCGACGGGGTGGCGAGCAGCTTCGGACACCCGGGCTGGGACTTCGTCGGCTCCAACGGCCTGATCTGCCGCCGCTCGGGCCTGCAGATGAACGCCCTGCGGCAATACGACACCTGGGCGTTGCGGTTCGACGCCGCGCTCACCCCGCTCTCGACCGTGGCGGCCGGCAGCATGGTCTACGATCGCGGCGGACCGCTCGTGCCGGTGACGAGCTGCTTCGGCGGCCTCGGCATCTACGCGATGGAGGCCTATGCGGCCGGCACCTACGGCACCGACGATCTCGAGCACGCGACCTTCCATCGCAGCCTGATCAACCAGGGCTACTCGCGGCTGTTTCTCAACCCGAGCCAGCTCGTGATCTACGGACGGCGGCATCGCTTCGGCGACGGCCTTGTGGCCGCGATGCTGCAGGGCTGGGCCCGGCTCGCCGGTCGAACGCGGAGCGAGGAGCTCTTCGCGCGGCCGCGGCGGCTTTCAGCCGGTCCCGCTCCGGCCCCGGTTCGCCGCCGCGCTGCCTGAAGCGGAAGCCCGCCGGGCAGCGGGCAGCGGGGTTCGGGAGCCTCGGGCCCCGCGGGCTTCTCGTCCCGCAGCGTGCAGCGGCTGGGTGGCGGAGTCATACTACGTCCGCGGCGGCGTGCGCGGCCGCCGCCGCCACCCCGCAGGAGACCCGATGGCCACCGTATCCGAACCTGCCCGGCTGGGCGATGACGATGTCGCCGCGCTCGACCGGCTCCGCACGATCCACGCCCGGCTCAAGGCCGAACTCGGCCGGGTGATCATCGGCCAGGAAGAGACGATCGAGCGGCTCGCGATCTGCCTCTTTGCCCGGGGGCATTCGCTGCTGATGGGCGTGCCGGGGCTGGCCAAGACGCTGCTGGTGAGCAAGCTCGCCGAGACGGTGTCGCTGAAGTTCAGTCGGATCCAGTTCACACCCGACCTGATGCCGATGGACATCACCGGCACCGACATCCTCCAGGAGACGGCCGACGGCCGCCGCGAGTTTCACTTCGTGCCCGGGCCGGTGTTCGCCAACATCGTGCTCGCCGATGAGATCAATCGGGCGCCCCCCAAGACCCAGGCCGCGATGCTCGAGGCGATGCAGGAGCATCGGGTGACCGTGGTGGGCAAGACCTTCCGGCTCGAGCCCCCGTTCTTTGTTCTGGCCACGCAGAACCCGGTCGAGCAGGAGGGCACCTATCCGCTGCCCGAGGCCCAGCTCGACCGGTTCATGTTCCTCGTCGAGCTCGACTATCCCAGCGAGGAAGAAGAGGTGGCGATCGCCCGGACCACGACCGGTGAAGCCCCGCCCGCGCTCGACCACGTGCTCACCGGCCCCGAGATCGTCGATTATCAGCAGCTCGTGCGGCGGGTGCCCGTGCCCGACCACATCTACCGGTTTGCGGCCCGGCTCGTGCGGAAGACGCGGCCCCGCGGTGAGACGGCCCCGGCCTGGCTCAAGCCGCTCGTCTCCTGGGGCGCGGGCCCCCGGGCCGTGCAGTATCTCGTGCTCGGGGCCAAGTCGCGGGCCGCCCTGGCGGGCAGCTACATGGCCCGGCTCGAGGATGTGGAGGCGGTGGCGGCCCCGGTGCTCACCCACCGGCTGATCACCACCTTCGCCGCCCAGGCCGAGGGCATCGACGCCAAGGCGATCGTGGCCCGGCTGGTCAAGGAAACGATCGACGAAGAGGCGGGGTGAGGGCCCCGTCATGTTCGCCGACCGTCAACCCCGCAGCTTTCTCGATCCGGCCGCGCTGGCGCGGCTGGCGGGGGTGCCCCTGATCGCGCGGCGGCCGATGGTGGGCAGCGTCTCGGGCCGGCATGCCAGCCCCCACCGCGGCTCGAGCGTCGAATTCGCCGAATACCGGAAGTATGTGCCGGGCGACGACCTGCGGCGGCTCGACTGGCGGGCCTTCGGCCGATCGGACCGTTTCTATGTCAAGGAATACGAGGCCGACACCAACCTCCGGCTCGCGCTGGTGCTCGACACGAGCGGCTCGATGGCCTACCACTCGGTCAAGCCGGCGGCCGCGGCCGGAGCCCAGCCGCTCGCGAAAATCGACTACGCCCGCCGGATCTGCGGCGGCCTCGGCTACCTCGCCAGCCAGCAGGGCGATGCCGTGGGCATCACCTGCGCCGCCGGCGAGATCGTGCGGAGCCTGCCAGCCCGCCGGAGCCCGGCCCACCTCCGGCTGGTCTTCGATGTCTTGGAGGAGGCCAAGCCCGAGGGCCCGACCCGGCTGCCGGACGTGCTCCACGAGTTTGCCGAGACCACCCGGCAGCGGGCGCTGGTGGTGATCGTCTCCGACCTGTTCATGCCGCCGGAGGATCTGGCCGGCGCCTTCGGCCACCTCCAGTTTCGGCGGCATGACGTCGCGGTCTTCCACCTGCTCGACCCGCAGGAGCTCGCCTTCGACTTCCAGCGGCCGACCCGCTTTCTCGATCTCGAAGGGGGCGGCACGATCTTCGCCGATCCGGTCGAGATCGCCGACCGCTACCACCAGGCCGTCGCCGCCTACCTCGATTCGCTGCGGGCGATCGTGCTCGAGGCGGGCGTGGACTACCACCGCGTCGTCACCGACGAGCCGGCCGAGCAGGTGCTGGCCCGGTTTCTCGTGGGCCGGGCGGCCGGGAGGAGCCTGCGATGACATTCCTCCAGCCCTGGGTGCTCGCGGCGCTGCCCTTGGTGAGCCTGCCTCTGATCATCCATCTGATCAACCAGCGTCGGTTCCAGACCGTGCAGTGGGGCGGGATGATGTTTCTGCTGGCGGCCAAGGCGCTTTCGAGCGGCTACTCCCGGCTGCGGCACTGGCTGATCATGCTCCTGCGGATGCTCGCCGTGGCGGGCGTGATCCTGGCGGTGGGGCGGCCCTTGTCCCGCGGCTGGCTGGCGCTCGCCGGCGGCGGCCGGCCCGACACGGCGATCATGATTCTCGACACGAGCCCGAGCATGCAGGCCCGCGATCCCGCGGTGGTCGACACCAAGCTCGCCACCGGCCGCCGCCAGCTGGCCGAGTCGCTGGCCACCCTCGCGGCTGCCCATTGCCTGGTTCTGCCCGCCGAAGGCGAGCCGATCGAGATTCCGCCGGAGGCGATCGCGGACCTCGCGGCCGCTGCGCCGGCCGCCGCGCCGGCCGACATCCCCGGCCGGCTCCAGGCCGCCTACGAATACATCCGGGAGAATGCGGCCGGCACGGCCGAGATCTGGATCTGCTCCGATGAGCGGACCAACGACTGGGCTCTCGATACCGGCGGCTGGGCCGGTCTCCGCGACGCCTTCGCCAAGCTGCCGCAGCAGGTGCGGTTTCAGCTGGTGGCGTTTCCCGCTCCGGCGGTGGGCAACCTTGCGGTGCGGGTGACCGATCCGCGGGTCAGGCGACGGGGCGAGGCCCGCGAACTCGTGGTGCGGGTGCTCGTCACCCGCACCGACGGGCCGGGCTCCCCGGAGCCGACGACAATTCCCCTCAGGTTCGAGATCGGCGGGGTGGTGACGGTCGTCGATCTGACCGTCTCCGGACGCGAGGCGGTGCTCGCCGATCATGTGCTGCCCCTGGGGCGGGCCGCCGAGGCCCGCGGCTGGGGACGGGTCTCGATTCCCGCCGATGCCAACGAGGCCGACAACGAGTTCTTCTTCGTGTTCGACGAGCCTCCGCCCCGGGTGACGCTCGTGGTCGCCGAGGAGGACGCCGTCGGCCAGATGCTCGAACTTGCCGCGTCGATCCCGCCGACCAAGGACCTCACCGCCCGGGTCGATCGCGTGCCACCGGCGGCGCTAGCGACCGCCGCCTGGGACGAGGCCGCCGCCCTGCTCTGGCAGGGCCAGCTGCCGACCGGCCGCGAGGCGGAGGTCGTGGCCGCATTTCTGGCCCGTGGCGGTCAGGCGATCTTTTTTCCGCCGGAGCAGCCCTCCGAGGCGAGCTTCGCCGGCCTCTCCTGGCGGACCTGGTCGAACCACGCGCCGCCCCTCGAGCCGGAGCAGTGGCGGAGCGATCAGGACGTGCTGGCCAACACCGTCTCGGGCGGCGCCCTGCCCCTCGGCGAACTCGTGATTCGGCGGACCTGCGGGCTGGGGGGTGAGTTCGTGCCACTAGCGTCGCTGGCGGGGGGCGTGCCGCTGGTGGTTCGCCCGCCGGCGGCGGCGGGCATCTCGTGCTGCACCACCCTGCCCACGCCTCGCGACTCGACGCTTGCCAGCGAGGGAATCGTGTTTTACGCGCTCGTGCAGCGGGTGATCGACCGCGGGCTCGAGCCGTTGGCCGGCGCCCGTCAGCTCGATGCCGGCCCGGCCGCGGCCGCCCTGGCCCGCGGGAGCGCGGCGGCCTGGAGCAGGCTCGCCGGCGCCGGGCCGGAGCTTTCAACCCCGGCGGGCCTCGGGGCCGGCGTCTTTTCGGCCGCCGGCCGGCTCGTGGCGGTGAATCGACCCAGCGTTGAAGACACTGCGGCGATCGTCTCCGACGAGCGGATCGACGAGCTGTTTCGCGGGCTCGCCTATTCGAGAGTCTCCAGCCAGGCCGGCGGGGGCGAGAGCGTGGTGCAGGAGATCTGGCGGGCGTTCCTGATCGCGATGCTCGGGGCGCTCGTGCTCGAGGGGCTCCTGAGCCTGCCCCGCCGGAGCGAGCCGGCCGGCGGCCGGCCGCGGCCGGTGCCCCCGGCCGAGCGGCCGCTCGCGGAGGCGGTCGCATGAATCCGCTGCCGGGCTTCGAAGGCCTACGGTTCTTCACCACGCCCTGGACGGCGGCGGTTTCGGTGGCGCTGGTCGTCGCGGCGCTGGTCGTGGCGGTGATCACCTGGCGGCGCAGCGGCTTTGCTGCCGGCACCGGCCTCGTCGAACTTGTGCGGGTGGTCATCGCCGGTCTCGTCGCCCTGCTGCTCAATCAGCCCGAGTGGGTCGAGGAGTATCGGCCGACGGAAAAGCCCATCGTGGCCGTGCTCGTCGACGCGTCGCCCAGCATGGAGACCCAGGACGTGGTGCAGTCGGACCGTCCGGGCGGCGCGACCTCCCGGCGGGAGGCGGTGGCCGAGCTTGCCACGAGTGACTTCTGGCGGCCGCTCGAGGAGCGGTTTCGGGTGGTGATCGAGCCCTTCGCCGGGCCGGCCGCCACCGGCACCGATCTCGCCGGTCCGCTCGCGGCGGCCGCCGATTCGTTCGCGAGCCTGCGGGCGGTGGTGCTTGCCAGCGACGGCGACTGGACCGAGGGGAAGCCGCCGCTCGAGG
>JBJOHE010000395.1:0-3742 GCA_046047895.1 Planctomycetota bacterium
CGAGCATGAACTCCTCGATGATCTGGTGGCTCTCGGTGTTTTCCACCACATGGGCCCCGGCCACCCGGCCATCGCGGTCGAGGTCGATCTTGACCTCGGGCATCTCGAGTTGGAGGGCGCCACGGGCCGTCCGCCGGCTCCGGAGGATCCGGGCCAGGTCCCGCATCCGGCCGAGCAGGGCCCGCACTTCGTCGGTCATCTCGACGGCCCGGGTGGCCGGGTCGGCGAGGAAGAGATCGACCTCCTCGTAGGCGAAGCGGCGGCAGCTCCTGATCGCCGACGGCTCCGTCGCCGAGTGGACGGGCACACCGTCGGCCGTGAACTCGATCCAGCAGGTCTTGGCGTAGCGGACCTTGTGGGGCTGGAGGCTGGCGAGGTTGTTCGAGACGATCTCCGGGATCATCGGGATCACGCGGTCGGGCAGGTAGACGCTCGTGCCCCGGGCCCGGGCCTCCTGGTCGAGCGGCGAGCCGGCGCGGACGAAGTGCGAGACGTCGGCGATGTGCACGCCGAGCAGCCAGTGGCCCCGTTCGACCCGTTCGAGCGAGATCGCATCGTCGAAGTCGCGGGCGTCGACCGGGTCGATCGTGATGATCGTGCGGTCGGTGAGGTCGCGGCGGTCCGCGGGGATCGACTCGTCGAATCGCTCCGCCTGCCGGCGGGCGTCATCGAGGGCGGCCTCGGGGAAGGGGCCGGGCAGCCCGTATTCATGGATCACCGTTTGCGTGTCGACGCCCACGTCGCCCGCCTTGCCGAGCACCTCGATGACGACGCCCTCGCCGTCCCGTAGCAGCGACGGAAACCGCACGAGCTCCACGACGACCTTGTCGCCCTCGTGCACGCCCTTGGCGCCGGGGTCACCAACCGAGATCGGCCGGGCAAAGCCAGTGCCGTCGATCTGCACCCAGCCCTGGTGCGCCTTCTCGAAATAGGAGCCGACGAACCGGGTGGTCCGCCGCGTGATGACCTCCACGATCTCTCCCGCCGGCCCCGGGCGGCGGACATCGCGGCCGCCCGCGAGCCGCACGCGGACGGTGTCGCCGCTTGCCGCATCGAGCGCGGCGGCCGCGGCGACATGGATGTCGCCCGAGCGGTCGCCCGGCAGCGCGCCCTCCGGGCGGACGAAGCCGTAGCCGCCGGTCGCGCGGCGGAAGGTGCCGATCACGCCCTCGCCGCCCCGCCGGCCGGCCGGCTTTGGAGGCTTGGGCCGCTGCCGGGTCATGGGGTTCGCCCCCGGAAGAACTTGCGGCCCACCGACTGTTGAAACTGCGTCCAGCCTCCCTCGATCGAGGCCTCGCTCCGAAGCAGCTGGATCGTGCCCGCCATCTTGGCGTCGAGGTGATCGAGGTGGTGGAGGGCCACGGCCTCGAGGGTCATCGGCAGCTTGGGCGCGCCGAACTCGTAGGCCCCGTGGTGGCTGGCGATCATGTGCTTGATGCGGACCGCCGTCTCCGCGTCGAACGGCCGGCCGGTGGCCGTCTCAATCGCCCTGATCTTCGCGTCGACGATCTCGAGGCCGAGCAGCACATGGCCCAGCAGTTGGCCCGCGTCGGTGTAGGAGAAGCCCTTCTCGCTCTCGAGTTCGACCGTCTTGCCGATGTCGTGGACGAGCACGCCCACGAGCAGCAGTTCGCGGTCCATTTCGGGGTAGAGCGGGGCCACGAGATCGGCAAGTCGCAGCAGGTTGACCACGTGGTCGAGCAGACCGCCGGCATAGGCGTGATGATGCTTCACCCCCGCCGGCGTGCGGGCGAAGGCCGCCATCAGCTCGGCGTCGTCGAGGATCGCCGCCGTGAGCGAGTCGAGCGGTGAGCGGAGCCCGGCCAAGAGGCCGCGAAGCTCCACGAACAGGCCGTCGAGGTCGGCCTCGGTGAGTACCCGAAACTCCCGCTCGTCCACCAGACCGGGATCGGCCCGCTCGATCGCGGCGATGATGATCTGCGTGGCCCCCGAGTAAAGCTGGGTGTGGCCCTCCACGCGGACGTAATCGCCATCCTCGAAGGCCGCGAAGTCGGCGTCGGAGGCATTCCAAAGTCGGCCCGTCATCTGGCCGCTTTTGTCGGCCAGGTCGACCTGGAGATAGAGCTGCCCATTGCGGTTGGGGCGCAGCTGCTTGTGGGTGGCCAGAAAGATCTGGTCGACCTGGGTCTGCGGCGGCAATTCCGAAATCAAGCGACGGTCCATCTCTGGAGCGAGTCTATGGGCCGCGGCGGCCGAGCCACAAATCAGGCGTGGCTCGAGCGGAAGGGCCCCGGCTCGGGGGCGGCAAAAGTCGCGTCGCGGGCGAGGATACGCCCCGATGCTCCGCGAGCGTTCGCCGACCCCCGAGCCTCGTTCTGGCTGGTTGGACATCGTGCCGCGCGAAAGGGCTTTGCCTTGTCGCTACAATCCGCGGCCACAAACCCCCCGAGGAACTCATGCCAGCCACCGCCATCAGCCCGACGCGTTCTCAGGATTACCCCGAGTGGTATCAGCAGGTTGTCAAGGCGGCCGACCTTGCCGAACAGTCTCCCGTCCGCGGCTGCATGGTGATCAAGCCCCATGGCTACGCGATCTGGGAGCGGATGCAGGGCATTCTCGACGGGATGTTCAAGGCCACGGGCCACGTCAACGCCTACTTTCCGCTGTTCATTCCGCTCTCCTATCTGGAGCAGGAGGCGAAGCACGTCGAGGGCTTCGCCAAGGAGTGCGCCGTCGTCACCCACCACCGGCTCGAGCTCGGCCCCGACGGCAAGCTGATTCCGACGGGCAAGCTCGAGGAGCCGCTCGTGGTGCGGCCGACGAGCGAGACGATCATCGGCGCGACGTATGCCAAGTGGATTCAGTCGTGGCGTGATCTGCCGGTGCTCATCAACCAGTGGGCCAACGTGGTCCGCTGGGAGATGCGGCCCCGGGTGTTCCTGCGGACGGCCGAGTTTCTCTGGCAGGAGGGGCACACGGCCCATGCCACCCGGGACGAGGCGGTCGAGGAGACGCTACGGATGCTCAACGTCTACGCCACCTTCGCCGAGCGGGATCTGGCGATGCCCGTGATCAAGGGGCCGAAGCCGGCCGGGGAGCGGTTCCCGGGGGCGGTCGACACCTACTCGATCGAGGCGATGATGCAGGACGGCAAGGCCCTCCAGGCGGGGACTTCCCACTTCCTCGGCCAGAACTTCGCCCGCGGCCAGAACATCAAGTTCGCCGGCCCCACCGGCGCCGAGGAGTTCTGCTGGACCACATCGTGGGGCGTTTCCACCCGGCTGATCGGCGCGGTGATCATGACCCATTCCGACGATGACGGCCTCGTGCTGCCGCCGCGGATCGCGCCCCACCATGCCGTGATCCTGCCGATCTCGCGGACCGACGAGGAGCGGACGGCCGTGCTCGAGGCCTGTCGCGGGCTCGAGACGAATCTGGCGGCGGAGAGCTTCGCCGGCGGGCCCGTGCGGGTGAAGACCGACGCCCGCGACATCCGCGGCGGCGACAAGGTCTGGCAGCACGTCAAGCAGGGGATGCCGGTGCGAATCGAGATCGGGCCGCGGGATCTAGCGGCCGGCACGGCGAGCGTGTCGCGGCGGGATCGGGGCCCGAAGGAGCGCGAGTCGATCCCGCTGGCCGAGCTACCCGCCCGGCTGCCGGCGATGCTGGCCGAGATTCAGCAGGGGCTCTTCGATCGGGCGATGGCCTTCCGAGACGCCCGCAGCGTGCGGCTCGGCTCGGCGGCCGAGGTGACGGAGTATTTCGGCCGCGACGATGCGGG
>JBJOHE010000396.1:0-3527 GCA_046047895.1 Planctomycetota bacterium
TACAACGAATCCGGCAATAATGACACTACGAACCTGGCCGCCGACATCAGCGGGTCCGGCACGTTGAGTCAGACTGGAACCCGACCGCTGATCCTCTCAGGCGACAACTCGCTCTTCACCGGCGAGATCGTTTCAGAAGGCAAGCTGTATGCGGATACCACCACCGCGCTCGGCACCGGCGCCGGGGCCACGACGCTTAACACCAATGCCTCCCTGACCGGCACCAGTACGCCGGAACTCCGCATCCGGGGCGTCACGATCGCGAATGAAACGCTCAACCTGAATTCGAACGCCACCGGTGACCTGCGCACCACTCTGGCCAGCGACAGCGCGAACGCAAGCGAGTGGAGCGGGCAAATCAACCTCAACGGGGACGGCACCATCCAGATATCCGCCAACAATTCAGGACTGCTCACCATTTCCGGGGACATCGCGGGGCCTTCCTTCGCCGGCTCTCTCTACATCCGGGGCAACGGCGCTGCCGAAATCACCGGAAATATCAACATGCCGACCGGCAACCTGGCGCAGGTCAACGCCGGAACCTGGACGATCAATTCCACCGGCAATGATTGGGGAAACACCACAATCTTCGGCAACGCGACCCTGGCCAACGGAATCGCTGGAGACGCGATCCCCGACGATTCCCCTGTCACACTGTATGCCAATGCCACCCTCGACATCTCGGCCCATGACGAAACCATCGGGTCGTTGAGCACTTTCACCGACGTCACCGACGGGCATGTCGTTCTCGGTGACAAAAACCTCACCGTGGCCGGCACGGGCAGCAGCACCACCTTTGTCGGCGACATCTCTGGATCCGGCTCGCTGATCGTGACCGGCAGGTCGCTGGGCCTCAGTGGCACAAATCCGGCCTTCACGGGCGAGGTCCGCATCGACGGTGGGGAAGTCCGCTACGGGGGCGATGTGTTCGGCACCGCCGCCGCCGGGATCGTTCTTGAGAACGGCGGCACGCTGACATCCATAGCGGGTGGGGCCATCATCACGATCAACGACAACATCAGGTCCGACAACTCAGGCGGCGGAAACACCATCCGCCGAAATTTCGGCAGCACGCTCTTCACCGGCGAGTTCACGACCGACGGCGGATCGACGACGATCGACGTCATCACCGGCAACCGATCGATGGAGTTCAGCAACTCGATCTCAGGAACCGGCGGAATCGACAAGACCGGCTCGGGGACTTTGATCGCTTCCGGCACTGCGTCCTACGCGGGTGACACGCTCGTATCGTCCGGCACCCTCCTCATTTCTGGAGCCCTCACAGCTTCCAACGTCACGGTCGCCAGCGGCGCGGCGATCGCCGGAGGCGGAACTTTGGGTGGCGATCTGTTCGTGGCCGACGGAGGACTCGTGGACATCACGGGAGGTCCACTCACCGTCCAGGCAGGTGCCACGGTCTCCTTCGGTTCGTTTGACTTCGACGACATCAGCGGCCTCACCGTGGATGCCACGACCACAGACGGCATCTACACAATTCTCAGCGGAGGCTTCACCCTCGATCCCTCGAACATTAGCCACTACACCGAAGCCAACAAAGCAACTCTGGCACCTGGGAAATTCGCATGGTTTGAGTCGGGCAGTTTGAATCTGGTGGTCGTCCCGGAACCGTCGGCCGCATCACTCATCGGCCTCATCGGTTTCCTCGGCCTTCTGCGCCGCCGCCGCTCACCCGGCTGATGACGGCAACTCGGACTGGCTCGGGAGCGAGGTTTGTCGGGCTCACGGCCGGCAAACGACTGCCGAATCACCATTCCGGCACAGCCTCGAGGTCAGCCGGCAATTCCGTCAGGTCGTTGGCGGCATCCGCTGCGGCAATGGCAGTGAGCCGCTCCACGACGAGCGGCTGCTCGGCGGCCCGATCGTGCCTTTCGAAGGGATCGGCCGCGAGGTCGTAGAGTTCGGCAGCCCGCTGCTTCCGCACGATCAATTTCCAGTCGCTGCCCTGGTCGCTCTCGTACACGGCGGTGCCGCTCGCGTGCACGATGCAAAGCGGCTTGGGTCGGGCCGCAGCGGACTCTCCGATGATCGCCTGCCAGCGGTCGATCCCGTCCCAGCCAAGGGGCAGATCCGGCCCGAGATTCAGCAGCCCTGCGAGGGTTGGGAACCAGTCGGCCGCATGAATCACCGCTGGGCACTTCCGGGCCGCGAGCACGCCCGGCCAATTGGCGAAGGCACAGACTCGCACCCCTCCTTCCCAGAGAGTGTTCTTCTGGCCCCGCAGCGGGTTGTTTTCGCTGTTGAGAGGCGAATCTGGCACGTCGCCCACATACGCGTTTTTCAGCGATTCAGCCCCGCCGTTGTCGCTTGTAAAGATGATGAGCGTGTCTGAGCGCTGGCCCGTCTCGTCGAGAGCTGCGATGAAGTCCCCGACTTTGGCATCGAGCTGCGAGACCATCGCGGCCAGCCGCAGCCGTGAGTCGTGCTTCGCTGGATCGGAATCAAATCGGACCCCTTCGTAGAGACGCTTGAACTCCTCCGGAGCATCCACCGGAGTGTGGACTGCATGGAAGGCCACATAGAGAAACCATGGCCGCCGGCCACCGGCCGCATCCCGCAAGCCGGCTCCTTCCCGGATCCGTCGTATGGCCTCGGCTGCGACCAGTTCGGTTGCGTTGCCCTCCTCGGCGAGCCACACGCCGTCCCGGTGCCAGGTATCTTCGTACGGACCATGGCGATACTTGTGGGTCCAGGGGTCGGCCGCCCCAGCGAGCGTGCCGTACGCATGATCGAACCCGTACCGAGTTGGCCCCCATTCGGGCCGAGAGCCAAGGTGCCACTTTCCTGTCTGGAACGTTGCGTAGCCGGAGGCCCGCAGTGCAGATGCGAGCGTGGTGGTGTTTGGCGGCAGCGCCCGACGGTTGCTCGGCGCGATTGCATGGGGTCCGAATCGGCCGGGATAACGCCCGGTGAGCAGGGCGGCCCGCGTGGGCGTGCAAACCGGCTGTACGTAGTGGCGGTCGAGCTCGACGCCCTCGCGGACAAGCCGATCCATGTGCGGCGTCTTGCCGAAACCAGCGTGCCAGCCGACGTCACTCCAGCCGAGGTCGTCGGCCACGATCAACAGGATATTGGGCCGCGTGCCGGCTGGGTCGGCGGCACCGGCACCGGCCGTGCATGCCGAGGCAACGATGGTGGCAACGACCGCGATGAGAGAACTCCGACGCATATATTCTCAATCTCCATGAGGCCGGGCCCAAAGAAGCTTCTTGCGGAGCCCGTTGCGATTGATGCCGAGGCGGGCCGCAGCCCTGAACTGTACTCCGCCGGACATGGCGATGCCGAGGAACTTCCTTTTCACGCTCAAGGCTGAATGCTTCTCGTCGACTTAGACCGGCCGTGCACATGCCTTGCGGGGTTCAGGGGTGGTTCGGTACCCTCTGCGGGGAGCAACTGCCACCGAAGGATTCAAGCGACCATGGCTTCCAGGCGTCGTTGTCGGGTGTACCCCGGCCGGTTTCGGCGGAACCTGCCCGGGGCCGAACGGCTCGAATCGCGTCGGCTGCTCG
>JBJOHE010000397.1:0-4015 GCA_046047895.1 Planctomycetota bacterium
TCGTGTCGCCTACGACGTCACGGGCGCCGGCACCACGATCGGCGGAAGCGGCATCTGGCGGCCGAGCAACACGAATGGCGGATATGGCGTTCGCATGAACACCGGCACGTTCGTGGCTCCCGGGCAGGCCACGATCGGCACCACGACCTTTGATGGTTCGCAGAGCGGCCAATCCATCCTCACGATGTCGAGCGGCTCGGCGTTCAACTTCGAACTCGGCACCGGGGGCTCGTTTGCTACGCCGAGTGCAGACTCCGACATGCTGAACTTCACCGCGATGGCCGCGAATGACGTGGTCTTCAACAGCAACAACATCGATTTCCTGGGCACCGGATCGACGGGGGTCTTCAAGTTGTTCGACACTGATCTCGACGCCACGACCTGGAGCGGCCTGACCGTGTCTGGACAGGAGATTACCGCCGGCCTGACCTACTCGAACCTGGGAAGCGGTCTGACGGGCACTCTCGTCATGGGAGACGGCACGACAGGAGATAGCGGTGATATCTACCTGCAGGTGGTGCCCGAGCCGGCCATGCTGACGGGCGCGGCCGCCGCAATTGGAGCCGCCGCGATCATGATCCGTCGCCGCCGAACAGCGGCCAGTTGAGACCCGATCGCTGCCCGACCTTGAGCTTCTGCCCCCGGGCTTCGGCCCGGGGGCATTTTTTGGCCTTTCCCGGAATGCTGCGGGGCGGAGAAGTCGGCGGTGCCGCCCGGCCCATGCGGATGCCGCGGCGAGGAATTTGGGGGCTTGGACCGACGGTTGCTACGCTCCAGGGAATCGGGGGGCGGGTCTGCCCCCCGTCCCTCCGCGTAGCCACTCATGCAAGTCCTCGTCCTCGTCCTCGCCGCGGTCGCCCTCCTCGTCGGGGCCTACTTCACCTACGGCCACTGGCTGGCCCGTGCCGTGTTTCGGCTCTGCCCCAAGGCGGCGGTGCCGAGCGTGGAACTCCGTGACGACGTCGACTACGTGCCCACACCGCCGGCGATCGTGTTCGGCCATCACTTCACGAGCATCGCCGGCACCGGGCCGATTGTGGGGCCGGCGCTGGCGATCATGTGGGGCTGGGGCCCGGCGGTGGTCTGGGTGTTGCTCGGATCGATCTTCATCGGCGCGATGCACGACATGGCGGCGCTCGTCGTCAGCCTCCGCAACCGGGGCATGACCGTGGGCGAGGTGGCCGGCCGGTTGCTCAACCGCCGAGTGAGGCTTTTGTTCCTCGTGCTGCTGCTCTTCGCCCTTTGGGTGGTGCTCGCGATCTTCGGCTGGGTGATCGCGAGTGTGTTTGTGCAGTTTCCCGAGTCGACGCTGCCGGTCTTTCTTCAGATCCCGATCGCCGTCTGGATCGGGCTGAAGGTGCATCGAGCGGGCAAGAACCTGCTCGGCCCAAGCCTCGTGGCCTTGGCCATCATGTTCGCCACCGTTTGGCTCGGGGCGGGCTGCCCGGGCCTCGCGTGGACGGGCGGCAGCCTCGGCGCAGCGATTCAATGGTTCAACGGCACGGTCGCCGCCTGGCCCGTCTGGGCCTGGGTGGCCGTGCTCCTGGCCTACTGCTATGTGGCGAGCGTGCTGCCGGTCTGGGTGCTGCTCCAGCCGCGGGACTACATCAATAGCCTTCAGCTCGTGGCAAGCCTCGGGCTGATCATGCTCGGGCTCGTCGCCGCGGCCCTGTTTGGCGGGCCCGCGATGGACGCCGCCCCCCGACAGCCGCTGGCGCTCGTCGCGCCCGTGCTCGACCTCGCTCCGGCCCACGCGCCGCCGATCATTCCTTTCTTGTTCGTCACGATCGCCTGCGGGGCCGTGAGCGGCTTCCACTGCCTCGTGAGCTCGGGCACGTCGAGCAAGCAGTTGCGGTGCGAACTCGACGCCCATCCGGTGGGCTACGGCTCGATGCTGCTGGAAGCCTTTCTCGCGATTCTCGTGATCGTGGCGGTTGGGGCCGGGATCGGCCTCGGCTGGCCGCAGACCCATCCGGGGCTCACAGGCACCGCGCTCTGGACCACCATCTATTCAGACTGGACGAAGGTGACCGGCGGCAGCGCGATCGCCGCCTTCGTCGTTGGCTCGGGCAACCTCCTCCAGGCGCTCGGCATTGAGGCCACCTTTGCCCGGGCGATGATGGGGGTGCTCGTGGCGAGCTTCGCCGGCACCACGCTCGACACGGCCACGCGGCTGCAGCGGTATGTGGTGCAGGAACTCGCCGCCACACTCCTGCCGAGTGGCGGGGCCTGGAGCCCGCAGGCCCGGCGGCCCCTGGCCAGCCTCTCGCCCGTCCAATGGCCCCTCTGGCTGCTGACCACGCCCCACGGGGCCACCCTCTTCGCCGTCGGCTCTGCCTTCCTGCTCGCGCTGATGCCGGCGCCCGGCAAGCCCTGGAGCTACGAGTCGCTCGGCACAGGTGGCCTGATCCTCTGGCCGCTGTTTGGCGCAACGAACCAACTCCTCGCCGGGCTCTCGCTCCTGGTGGTGAGCTTCTATCTTGTCCGCCGCGGCCTCCCCACCTGGTTCGCCGTCGTGCCGATGCTCTTCATGCTTGCGATGCCCGCCTGGGCTCTGGCGATCGACCTCCGGCGGTGGTGGTCCGGCGGCAGTTGGGCGCTTGTGGCGGTGGCGTTGATCATGCTGGCAATCGAGGCCTGGATGGCGGTCGAGGCCATCCTTCTCTGGCCCCGCGTCAAAGGCGTGATCGAGCCGCCGCTGCCTCCGCTTGGCGGGACCGCGATGCAGCCGCGAAGCAGCCGCTGACTCGGCCTCGAGTCGCCACCGCTCCAGCCGATGCGCCACTGCCCTTCGCCACCATCGGATGCTCCGCCGGGCGAGCCAGCGGCGCATCCCTGATCCAACTTCTACCCACGGTTGCGTGAGCAGTGCGATGGTGGTCGTGCTTCGGGACCTCTGCCCGCCCGAGTTTCTCGTGTTTCACCACTTGGTCCGCCGCAGCGGGACTTTCCAACCGGCGGCTGACAATCAATCGCCGCCGGCTCGGGTGCTCAGAGCGGTGTAGGCCTCGAAATCGATCGTCTCCATCACCGGCCGCACCGAGCCGTCGCAGTTGAGAAACTGGGCTGCTCCGGAGTGGGCTGCCGAGACATCGCGGTCGTCGCTCCAGGGATCGTTGGGCACATGGCCCGTCTGGAAGAGCACCATGTGGCCGTGGTCGTCGGTGGAGTCGTCGCTGTCGCGGACGGCCCCGACCCAGGTCGTTTCATATTCGAAGTGGTTGCCGTGTGCCCCTGCCATGCGGAAGGGACCGTTCTGCCGTTCGCCCACCATCAGCGTCTTCGACAGGCCGTCGCTGATCTCGCGAAACCGGGTCGCGCTGTTGCGGCTGAACACGCCGTCTCGCTGCTCCTGATCCTCATCGAGATCGGGCGGGCCGAAGTTTGCCACGTAGCAGGCCATCGCATACCGCTCGCTGCCCATCTGCACGAGGCCGCTGGGCGAGATCCCGTCGGACGGGCAAAGAAACACCGCCAGATGCCGCTCCCGGGCCGCCTGATTGGCCGCGTCGTACACAGGCCGATCCAGCGCGAGTTGCTCGAAGAGCGATGCCTCCTCCAGAAAGGGCAGAAGCAGGCAGCCCCAGGAGAACCCGCGGGCGTTGCCCTCCGGCCCGGCTTCATATTGATAGCCGGGGGGCAGCCGGCGGCGGGCCGTCTCGTAGTTGTGCATCGCCAGCCCGAATTGCTTGAGGTTGTTGCGGCAGCCGGTCTGGCGGGCCGCCTCGCGGGCGCTCTGCACCGCTGGCAGCAGCAGACCGATCAACGTGGCGATGATCGCGATCACCACGAGCAATTCCACGAGGGTGAAGGCGGCTGTGGACCGGCTGCGGGACAGCGGAGAGCGGGGGTTCGGACTGAGCATCAGGTTCATGGAATCACCGGGATGGCGGAAGGGGAATCGGGCGTGATCGGCGGATGTTCGTGGTCATGGTCGTGGCGGCCGGTGGAAAAGTCGGCATGGTCGTGGTCGTGCTGGATATCAGGACCATGCACATGCTCGTGGGAATGCTCT
>JBJOHE010000398.1:0-35710 GCA_046047895.1 Planctomycetota bacterium
GAGACGGCCTAGAGAACGAGCGAAGCCCGGAGGGCGAAAGCGAAGTTATCTCGGAGTGAGCGAAGGCCACGAAGGCCGGAGCAAACGTCCGGCGAAGGGATACGGACGACCCCGGCCTACCAGTTGATGTCGCTTCAGCCCCTCTGAGAGTGCGTGCCGCATCGGGCAGGCTGCAAGCCTAGCCCCCACGGGCCCACCGGAACCCCGGCCTACCAGTTGACGCCGCCTCGGCCCCGCTCCGGCCGGTCCCGCGCTCCTGCCGCATGCTAGCACCCGTGATGCTAGCACTTGATCTTGTGGCCCCCCCCTTCCCACACCACAAAATCAAAAAAATCGTTGCAACCGGACTTGCGGTGCCTAGGTTACGCCCCCGTCGCAACACAGCGATCCGGACGCCCATGGATGGGCCCCGGTTTTGAGCACCGAGTCACGGAGGACCGCATGGCCGCCAAGCCCCTGATTGGCATCAACACCGATTACCGCTCCAGCCGCAAGGAGCATGCCGCGCTCTCGTTCCTGGCCGCCGGCTACTACGACGGCATCCTCGCCTCGGGCGGCATCCCGGTGATCCTTCCGCCGCTGGCTGATGAAGACGACATCGTCCGGGTGCTCGACATGCTCGACGGCGTGGTGCTCGTCGGCGGTGCCGACCTCGACCCGCGCCGCGACGGCTACATGCCCCACCCTGCGGTGCGGATGATGGAGCCCCGCCGCGAAGACTTCGACCGCCTGCTCTGCAAGCATGTCTGCGGCCGGCACATGCCGGTGCTGGCCGTCGGCAGCGGCATGCAGCTGCTCAACATCACCGAGGGAGGCACGCTGTTCCTCCACCTGCCCGAGGATCTGCCCCGGGCGATCCCCCACAAGGATCCGACCGACCTGGCCCATCGCCACGCGTTGCTCGTCGAGCCCGGTTCGGTGATGGAGCGGGTCTACGGCGATGGCGAAATCCGGGTCAACAGCATGCACCACATGGCGATCGACGACGTCGCCAACAGCTTCCGGGTGACGGCCCGGGCGCCGGACGGCGTGGTCGAAGCGATCGAGAGCACGGTCGAGAACTGGACTGCGATCGGCGTCCAGTTCCATCCCGAAGCCGAAACCGCCTCGGCCCTCGACGCCAAGATCTTCGAGGAGTTCGTGATCGGGATCACCGGCGTCGTCCCCGAGATGAAGCTGGTGGCCTAGCCTCAGGCCGGACGCGTGACCCGATAGATGTCGATGGCTGGCCCGTCGGTCGCTCCCAGCGGCCGACGGGCCAGCTGCTTCATCACCACCAGGCCGGCGGCCCGGCAGGCCGGTTCAAACTCCGCCGCCCGAGCCCGCCCCGGGTCAGCCACAAGGGCCAGCCCGTCGGGGGCCAGCATGCGGGCGATCACGGCGGTCAGGGCCACCGCATGGTGTTTCTCGTAGAGCACATCGGCCGCCACAACGAGGTCGAAGGGCCCGAAGTCGGCTGGAATCCGTCGCCAGTCGAGCACCGCAATGGTCAGATCACCGGCGGCATTGCGGTCGGCGTTGTACCGCACCCCCTCGAGCGCCGCCTCCTCGTAGTCGGTGGCCGTGGCCCGGAAGCCGCGGCGGGCCGCCACGATTGCGGGGAGGCCCAGGCCGCAGCCGAGTTCGAGCAGCGACCGGCCGGCGGGCTCGAGGAGCGCGAGGTCTTCGGCGAGCACGATCGCCGACTCCCAGACGTTGGCCCAGTAGGGAATCCGTTCGTCGGCCGCGAAGGCCTCCTCGTCGATCAGGGCGTCGATGTCGGGTGGGCACCAGAACCGGTAGGGCTCTCCGCGGACTTCGATCAGCCGCTCAACTGGGGCGAACCGCTCATAATCGGTTGTCATCCGTCAGCCGGCCTCCCAACCGGCACATTCGACAGGCTTTGGCCGGCCGAATTTGTCGTCGGCGGGTCGCGTGAAGCCATACCGCGTGGCACGATTGTACGGTCTGCCGCCCGCCTCGCCTCACCCCCGGATCCACCATGCTCAGCGACTTCGATCTGCACCTGCTCGGCGAGGGCCGTCACTGGAAGAGTTACGAGAAGCTCGGGGCCCAGTTGGAAACCGTCGACGGCGTGGCTGGGGTGAGCTTCGTTGTCTGGGCTCCCAATGCCGACCTCGTCGAGGTCGTGGGCGACTTCAACGACTGGCGGGGCGGCCACCGGATGCGACAGCTGTTTCCGGGCGGATTCTGGGAGCTGTTCGTCCCCAGGCTCGGGGCCGGCACGCTCTACAAGTATCGCGTGCATACCGCCGGGAGCTTCAGCGATCGCTGCGATCCCTATGGCTTCGGAGCCGAGGTGCCGCCCCGGACGGCGTCGGTCGTCGTCGACCTGGGAACCTATCAGTGGCGAGATGAAGACTGGATGGCGAAGCGGGCCGCCCGCAACGCCCTCGACGCCCCCATCTCGATTTACGAGGTGCATCTCGGCAGCTGGCGGCGGCCGGGCGACGATCCGCACCGCTGGCTGACCTACGCCGATCTCGAGCGGGAGCTGGTGCCGTATGCGGTGGAGATGGGATTCACCCATGTCGAATTCCTCCCGCCCTCCGAGCACCCACTCTCGGCCAGCTGGGGCTACCAGACGATCGGTCTGTTCGCGGCCACGAGCCGATTCGGTTCGCCCCAGGCCCTGATGTCGCTGATCGACGCCCTCCATCGGGCCGGGGTGGGCGTGATCATCGACTGGGTGCCGGCGCACTTCCCCCGAGACGGCCACGGCCTGCGGCAGTTCGACGGGACGGCGCTCTACGAGCACGCCGATCCCCGCAAGGGCGAGCACCCCGACTGGGGCACGATGATCTTCAACTACGGCCGCCACGAGGTCTCGAACTACCTGATCTCGAGCGGGCTGTTTTGGCTCGACCGGTATCACGTCGACGGCCTCCGGGTGGATGCGGTGGCCTCGATGCTCTACCTCGACTACAGCCGCAAGGACGGCGAGTGGGAGCCCAACTGTTTCGGCGGCCGGGAGAACCTGGAGGCGATCGAGTTCCTCAAGGAGTTCAACGTCCAGGTGCACGAGCATTTCCCCGGCAGCCTGACGATCGCCGAGGAATCGACCGCCTGGCCCGGCGTGTCGCGGCCCACCTACGTGGGCGGTCTCGGCTTCAGCCTGAAGTGGAACATGGGCTGGATGAACGACACGCTTCGCTACATGCGACACGATCCGATCCACCGCAAGTATCACCACGACGAGCTGACCTTCAGCCTGATCTACGCCTTTCACGAGAACTTCACGCTGCCGCTCTCCCACGACGAGGTGGTGCATGGGAAGGGGTCGCTCCTGGGCCAGATGCCGGGCGACATGTGGCAGAAGTTTGCCAACCTCCGACTGCTCTATTCCTACATGTGGTGCCATCCCGGCAAGAAGCTCCTCTTCATGGGAGGTGAGTTCGGCCAGTGGAATGAATGGAACTTCGACGAGAGCCTCCAGTGGCACCTGCTGGAGTGGGAAAGCCATCGCGGACTCTCCCGGGCCGTGGCCGACCTCAACGACCTCGTCCGCCGGGAGCCGGCGCTGCACGAGCTCGACTTCGACGGCCAGGGCTTCGAGTGGATCGACTGCCACAACTGGCAGGACAGCGTCTTGGCCTTCGTTCGCAAGGGCCGCGATCCCGAAGACTTCCTGATCACCTGCTGCAACTTCACCCCCGTGCCCCGGCATGGCTACCGGCTGGGGGTGCCCCGAGCAGGCGCCTACGACGAGGTCTACAACGGCGACTCGGCCTGGTATGGCGGCAGCAATCAGGGCAACGCCAGCCCGCTCGTGGCGGGCTCCGATCCCCACCACGGCCGGCCCCACTCCCTGGTGCTCACGCTACCGCCGCTCGCAGCGGTGGTGCTCAAGCCCCGCCGCTAGGCCAGTCGCCGGTTCGACGGATGACCGGCCCGGGGCATCACCGCGGCGGCCGCTTCCATTCCACGGCCTGCCGCCGGGTGACGTCGGCCAGCCAGCGGGCATAGACACTGCGGACATCAGCATCGGCCACGGCGGCAAGCCGGCGGGGATCGGCCGCCTCATCGAGGAACCGCTGCCGGAGCACTTCCTCGCCTGGCTCCAGGGATACGAGCCGGATGGCATAGCAGATCGTCTGCGGCTCGTTGAAAGCCACGGTCGTGCCACCGGGCTCGAGTGAAAACACCGCTTCCATGAAGGCTTCCCCCGCCATCTGCACCCCGTCGGGATTCGAGAGCATCGGTGCGGAGCCAAAGGGCGCCGTGCCACGCGTCAGCCAGGTGAAGGGGCCGACGACGGCCGCCTCCAGCCCTTCCACACCGGCCACAGCCTCGGCCAGAGGCTTGTCTCCCGCGTCGGCCAGAAGTTGCTCGGCCCGCTTCTTGGCGAGCGGGCGGGCCTCCATCAGCCGCGAGACCCGTTCCACTTCAGGACGAACATCGCTGAGCGGCGGCGTGAAGGCCGGCCGCTCCTCGGCCTTCCAGGAGAGGTAGCGGTTGCCGGCGATGTCGCGGGTGACGATGGGCCGCCAGCGGGGCAATTCCGCCGAGTAGATCATGTCGATCCACCGCTGCTGCCGCACGCCAAACCGCTCCGAAAACGAGAGCTGGAAGCTCGTACCGATCCCGCCCGCCGAGACGGCCTCCGACGCCGAGACGAATTCCGACCGCAGGCCGTCGAGGCCGAATTCGGCCGCCAGCGCATCGAGATCGGGCTCGGCCGGGGGCTTGTTTCCCAGGGCCACCGAAAGATCGAGTTCTTCGGCATAGGAGGCGATCCGACCGGCGATGGTGTCAAAGATCTCGCCGAGTCTGCGATCGGCCGCCTGCCGGCCCAGCTGCTCGCGGATCTCTTCCCGCACCTCGGCCAGCGGCTTCACGCCCGGCTCGCTTCCGCTGGAAGCAGGCTCGGCTGCGGGCTGTTGCTCGACGTTGGCGGCGGACGCGGGCGCCGAGGCGGCGGACCCGGCGGTCGCTGTTGGCTCGGTGTCCGTTTCGACAGCCGCTGATGCCGCCGCTTCGGCCGATTGATCAGCGTCTCCGGCGTCCTCGGCCTGTTTGAGAAAGGCAACCGTCCGGATCGGGCTGGTGGCTCCGCGGACTCGGCCAGAGTCGGCGGGAGCGGCTGCGGGCTCTGCCTCGCCGGCGGGGCTCTGCTGCTCGCCTCCTTCGGTCGACTCGGCAGCCGGCTCCTCGGCCGGCTTGGCTTCCGGCTCGGCAGGCTTCGACTCGGCCGCGGGCGGAGCCGGCTCGTCGACAGGCTTGATCTCGGGCTCGACTGGCGTGGCCTCTTCGCCGGCAGCAGGCTCCGGGTCGGCGGGAACGGCGAACATCGCCGCCTTGTTTTCCTCGTAAAACTTCGCGATTTCCTCGTCGGTCACGGCCTGCTTTGTTTCGGCCACGAGCATGTCGGCTCCGGCCACGAGCATGTCGTACCGCACCCGAGCCGGCTCCTTGAAGCCGGGCGTGGCGCTGCGGGCCCGCGGCAGATCATCCTTGTATTTCTCGTAGACGGCCTCGACCGCCGCCAGCGACGGTTTTGCGGCCTCGTCGATCAAGCTCTCGACCACCAGCGGCACGATTTCAACGGTGGCGCCCTGTTCGAGCCGCCGGAAGTCGTCCCACTGCCAGCCTGCCGGAGCGCCGCCAAAGTCGACTCCACGGATCGCAAATTCCTGCACATACCGGGCGAGCATCAGCGACCGCAGGCCATTGAAGATGTCGCTTTCGGTGATCCCGACTCTGGCCCGCAGCTGGTCGATCACCCCTTCGATCCGGTCGGCCGGCAGCCGGTCGTCGGTCCAGGTGGAGAGGAAATTGTTGACCATCGCGTCGCTCACGACGAGCCCATTGGCCTCGGCCTCCTTCGCCAAGACGAGCGTCTCGACCACGGCCGCCTCGCCATCGGGCAGCGGCGGCTGCACCTGGTCGTCGCCCGTGGCAGCCACCCTCAGCGCCATCAGGAACTGGTTGAGCGCCCGTCGCGTGATCAGCTGCCGCTGCAGGCCCGTTTCGGACAGCCCCCCGCCCTTCCAGGAAACGACCTCCCGGTCGGCCGAAGCCCCGCCCCCAGACCCCATCTGGAGGACCGGCGGCAGCACGAAGAATGCGAGCATCGCCATGATCGCGAGCGCCGCCAGCGCGGCCTTTTGATATTGGCGAAACAAATTGAACGATCCGGCCATGTCCCCGTCCGTGAAAGAAACCGCCGCCACTGCCGCCACTGCACGGCGGGCGGCAAAACCTCAGACACTTGACAAGCCCGAAGAGCGCAGGGTAACGCTTGATGCGGCAGGTCAGGCCGCGATTGTAGCGCCAGGCCCGCTGGCGCCAATCCCGAAGCCCGGCGCCGCCGCGTCTCCCCCTCCCTCTCCAGCCCATGGCCAAGAAAACCTCCAAAACCGCAAAGTCCGCCCGCCCCACCGCGGCCAAGGGGGATTACCAGCTGGTGATTGTCGAAAGCCCCGCCAAGGCCAAGACCATCGAAAAGTACCTCGGCCGAGGATTCGTGGTGAAGGCCTCGGTGGGCCACATCCGCGACCTCCCCAAGCGGGCGCCGAAGGGCTCGAAACAGCCGGTGCCGGGCGTCGACCTCGACCACGACTTCACCCCGACCTACGAGGTCGATCCGGGCAAGCAGAAGACGGTGACAGAACTGCGGAAGCTCGCCAAGGGGGCAAGTGAGGTCTGGTTCGCCACCGACTTGGATCGCGAGGGCGAGGCGATCGCCTGGCATCTCACCCAGGTGCTCGGGGTCGATCCGGCCGTAGCCAAGCGGGTCACCTTCGACGCGATCACGAAGTCGGAGGTGCAGAAGGCCTTCCAGGCTCCCCGGGCGATCAACATGCCCCGGGTCGAGGCCCAGCAGGCGCGACGAATCGTCGACCGGATCGTGGGCTACCGGGTCTCGCCCGTGCTCTGGAAGAAGGTATCCGGCGGATTGTCGGCGGGGCGGGTGCAGAGCGTGGCCACCCGGATCGTGGTCGAACGGGAGCAGGAGATCCGGGCCTTCACTCCCTCGGAGTCCTGGGAGATCAGCGGCGGCATGAGCTTTGACGTGGCTGCCGCCGCCCGGCTGCACGACGACTGGACGGCCTTCATGGCCCGCCGCGACGAGCGGGGCCGGCCGCCGCTTGTGCGGGAGCGGATGGCCTGGCTGGCGGATCACACGAGCCTGGCCTGCGACCTGGTGGAGGTGGCTGGCAAGCCGGTGAAGATCGAGGCCGAGAACACATCGGAAGCCGATCTCGTCCCGGCCGTCGTCGCCGCCGCCGAAGCCGCCGGTCTGCTGAACATCGAGGTGGTCCGCGACACCGCCGCCGACGGCAAGGGCCGCGGGCAGAACCTGGCGCGGATCACAGGCCGCCCCGATCCGGCTGCCCGCTACACCGTCGAGAGCATCGACGTGACGCGGACAAAGTCCCGCCCCTATCCGCCCTTCATCACGAGCACGCTCCAGCAGGCGGCTTCGAGTCGACTCGGAATGTCGACCGATCGCACGATGCGGATCGCCCAACAGCTCTACGAGGGCATCGACCTGCCCGCCGAGGGCCGGGTGGGCCTGATCACCTACATGCGAACCGATTCCACGAACCTCTCGGGCGAGGCGCTCGACATGGCCCGCCGCTATCTCTCAGAGCGGCTTGGAGCAGCCTACCTCCCGGAAAAACCGCGGTTTTACGCGAGCAGCAACAAGGGGGCCCAGGAGGCTCACGAGGCGATCCGGCCGACCGACGCCTTCCGCGACCCCGACTCGATTCGCGACGCCCTCACCGAGGAGCAGTATCGGCTGTATCGGCTGATCTGGCAGAGCTTCCTCTCCTCCCAGGCCACCGATGCCGAGTGGGATTCCACCGCCGTCCGCATGCGGCGGAGCGACCGCGACACCGGCGCCGTCTTCAAAGCCAACGGCCGCGTGCTCCGGTTCGACGGCTTCTACAAGATCAGCGGCCAGCCGAAAGACGATGGTGACCAGGTGCTTCCCGACTTTGCCAAGGGAGCCGTGCTCGCGCCCTTCGACATCGAGCCCCGGCAGAAGTTCCAGGCGCCGCCGCCGCGATACAGCGAGGCCTCGCTGGTGAAGAAGCTCGAGGAGGAGGGCATCGGTCGTCCCTCCACCTACGCCAGCATCATCAACACGATCGAGCAGCGGGGCTACGTCGTGCAGCAAGACCGGCGGTTCTACGCCACCGCGATCGGCGAGCGGGTGACCGAATTCCTCAAGGACGGCTTCGCAGAACAGTTCATCGAGATCGGCTACACCCGGGAGATCGAGCGGGAACTCGACCAGGTGGCGGAGGGGTCGAAGAGCTGGACCGAGATGCTGCACGAGTTTCATGAAGAGCTCGTGCCCAAGCTCGGCGAGGCGGAGCAGAAGGAGCATGTGAAAGCCAGCGCCGATCCCGCTCCCTACGCCTGCCCCGAGTGCGGCCGGCGGCTGGAATTCCGCCTCGGCAAGCAGGGGGAATTCCTCTCCTGCTCCGGCTACAACGAGAACGTGGCCGAGACGGAGCCCGAGCCCGAGTTGGTCGCACCGGCCAAGGGGAAGGGCAAGAAGGCCGCCAAGAAGCCACGGGCCAAGAAGCCCAAGCACGTGCCCGCCTGTTCGTTCGCAATGCCCGTCGACCGCCAGCGGCGGCCGCTGCTGCCCGAGCAGATCGACCTCCTCTCGCCTGCGGGTGTTCCGATGGTGAAGCGGACGGGACGGTTCGGCGATTTCCTGGTGGAAGACAAGCCCCGCCCCGTGAAGCCCAAAGGCAAGAAGGCCGCCGAAGCAGCGGCCGCCGAGCCGCCTCCCTTCATTCTCAATCTCGACCGCAAGGGGGCGCTGAAGTTTCCGTCGCCGCCTCCGCTCGTGACCGACATCGCCTGCGAGAAGTGCGGCGCGATGATGAACCTTCGCGACGGCAAGCGGGGCCCCTGGCTCGGCTGCCAGAAGTTCCCAAAGTGCCGCGGCCGAGCCGCCTTCGGCAAGCTCACGGAAGCGGTTCAGAAAGACCTGACCGAACAGCTCAAAAAGCACCTCTCCGGCCACGAGGCGATCCACCTCACCCGCCGCGACGGCGTGACTCCGGTCGAAGAAGGGACGCCCCTGTCGGCCCTGACTCTGCCCGGCGGCGTGGCCGAACTCCAGCCCTGGGCGGGCTAACGCGCACGCCGGGAAGATCCCAGGTTGCTCAAGTGAGGCCGGCCTGAAGCGAAACGGCAGTGGGCAGGCTGCAAGCCTGCCCCCACGGGCCAACGGGAACACCAGTCCTCAGGAAAACATCAACCTGATCACATCAACCTGATCACATCAACCTGATCACAACCACCTGATCACAACCGCCAAAACCGGGGTTGCCTGGTCGGGGTTGCCCGTGCCCTGGAGCCGGCGTAGGAAACCGAGCGCAGCAAGGATTGCGCAGCGAAGGTTTCCTCCGAGTGAGCGAAGGGCAGGATGCCCGAAGCGAACGTCCGGCGACGGGGCACGGGCAACCCCGACCCACCACAGGAGGTCGCCTCCACCGCGTCACCCACCGCGTCACCCACCGTGAATGCCCGGCGCCGTGGCTTCCCAACGCCACACCACAGGCCCACTCAGGCCGTAGGCGGGATCTCGTCGAGGGCGACCGCGTAGGCCGTGGCGTGGGAGCGGCAGTGGGAGATGCTCACAAGCACGCAACGGATTCCCATCGACTCGGCGATCTCCCGCGTGCCCGCCGAGAGGAAGGCCTGGGGCCGACCGCCGGGAGCGTTGCGAATCTCCACGTCTCGCCAGGAAATGCCCCGCTTCCAGCCGGTGCCGAGCGCCTTGAGCACGGCCTCCTTTGCGGCCCACCGGCCGGCGAAGTGCTGGGTGGCCATCCGCCGGCTCCGGCAATACTCGATCTCGGCGGTCGTGTAGACGCGGCCCACAAACAACTCCCCATGCCGCTCGATCATCTGGGCGATCCGCAGGCATTCGGTGATGTCGGTACCGATTCCGAGCACGTTCATGGTTTCCTCCGCGCTGCGGCGGCCTGCGGGGCAGCCGATCGGTCGAGGCCGCAGGCTCGGCGGGCTCGGGCCAAGACCTCGCCCGCCTTCTTCCTGGCCCGTTCCGCACCGGCCGCCAGCATTGCGTCGACCCGCTCTGGATCAGCCTCGAGTTCGGCTCGTCGGCTGCGGGCGTCGGCGAAGAATTGGCCGGCCGCCTCGAGCAGCTTCTTCTTCACCTCGCCGTAGCCGAAGCCACCGCGGCGGTAGAGATCGGCCATGGCCGCCCGCTCGGCCGCCGGAGCCACCAGCGAGAAGAGCTGATAGAGATGGTCGTCCTCGGGGTCCTTCGGCTCCTCGAGCGGCCGCGAATCGGTCGTGATTCGCATGATCTTCTTTTTCAGCAGGCCCGGCTCCTCGAACACCTCGAGGGTGTTGTGGTAGCTCTTGCTCATCTTCTGGCCGTCGGTGCCGGGCACCTTGGCCCCACCCTCGACCAGCCTCGGCTTCGGCAGCGTGAAGACCTCGCCGTAGAGGTGGTTGAAGGTGCCGGCCAGATCGCGGCAGACCTCGATGTGCTGCACCTGGTCTTCCCCCACCGGCACGACCGTCGCGTCGTAGGCGAGGATGTCGGCGGCCATCAGCACGGGGTAGGTGAACAGGCCCGCGTCGGCCGGCAGGCCGCGGGTCTTCTTGTCTTTGAAGGCATGGCACCGCTCCAAGAGCCCCATCGGGGTGACGGTCATCAACAGCCAGGTGAGTTCCGTCACCTCCGGCACGTCGGACTGGACGAATAGCACAGCCCGCTCCGGATCGAGGCCGAGGGAGACCAGGTCGATCGCCGCGTCTCGCACGTAGCCCCGCAGCACGGCCGGATCCCGGACCGTCGTCAGGGCATGGAGGTCGGCGATGAAGTAATAGGCCTCGTCGGCCGCCTGCCGGTCGCCCGGCTGGAGTTCGATGTATTGGCGGATCGCGCCAAAGTAGTTGCCCCAGTGGAACCGGCCGGTGGGCTGGATCCCGGAGAGGGCCCGGGCCGGAGAGGGAACGGTCGGTTCAGCTGACACGGGTCGGCTCCTGGGGTGCGACCGCGGGGCCGCAGCCGGCCCGCGGGGGAAGGTGGAGCGAGCCGACAAGGTCGGCGACGCGATGGCAGCCGGCCTCGGCGACGGCGGCCGGCAGCTCGTCGAGCAGCCGGCCCGAGACCACCGGCTCGGCGAAGCTGGCCGTGCCGATCTGCACCGCCGTGGCCCCCGCCACGAAGAACTCCATGCAGTCGTCGATCGTCATGATGCCGCCGACGCCGATGATCGGAATGCCGACGCCACGGTGAACCTGATGAACACAGCGGAGAGCCACCGGCTTGATCGCGGGGCCGCTCAAGCCGCCGACGACGTTGCCCAGCAGCGGCCGCCGCCGTCGCCAATCGACGGCCATGCCCTGGAGGGTGTTGATCAGGGTGACGGCGTCGGCGCCCCCTTCCGCTGCGCCGCGAGCCACCGCCACGATGTCGGTGACATTGGGCGTGAGCTTGGCGATCACCGGCAGGCTCGTCACGCTTCGCACGCCGGCCACGACGCCCCGGCAGGTCTCCGGATCGGTGCCCAGGTCGACGCCGTGGCTGACATTGGGGCAGGAGACGTTCAGTTCGAGCGCGGCGATGCCCGCCACGCCCTCGAGCCGCCGGGCGAGGGCCACAAACTCGTCGGCATCGGCCCCCGCGATGCTGACCACCACCGGCGCCCCGCAGCCGGCGAGAAACGGCAACTGCTTCGCGAGAAAGGTTTCCACGCCGTCGTTGTCGAGGCCGATCGAGTTGAGCAGGCCCGAGGCGGTCTCGATCGTTCGCCAGGGCACGTTGCCCGCCCGGGGCTGAGGCGTAATCGTCTTGGGAACGATGCCCCCCAGGCGGGCGAGGTCGATGAAGCCCACCATCTCCCGGCCGTAGCCAAACGTGCCGGAAGCGACCATGATCGGATTGGGCAGCCGAAGGCGGCCCAGCGCGACGGCCAGATCGACGGATGACACGGAGGCGGGTGTTCCTGGAGGGGAGGGCATGAAGCTGCGTTGGTTGCGGGGGCACTCGACGCCCGCCGAGTGTAGTGGGTTTTTGCAGGCTCCCAACCCAACCCCGCCTGGCGGCGGCGGGGGGATTCCGCCGATTTTGCCGCCGGGGTCAAGTTTGCCGAATGTTCCGCCGATACCTATCGACGACAGGTGCACAGTGGACCGCTCGCCACCGGGGCGTTCGGTTGACACCCCCGCCTGGCAGTCCTAGGCTTCGAGATCGTCTCTTCCCGGCCGCCGGCCGCCCCCCTACAGGAGAGGGCGACACGCTGGCCGAGGTCGGAGTTCCCGAGCCGTGACCAAGAAAGACATCGTCCGGACGATCGCGGAACAGATCGACCTTCCCCAGTTGCGCACCCGCAAACTTGTGCAGCGGACCTTCGAGGCTCTGATCGAGGTTCTGGTGCGGGATGGCCGGGTGGAACTGCGGAACTTCGGCGTGTTTCAGATCAAGCAACGTGACGCACGAGTGGCTCGGAACCCCAAGACGGGCGAACCGGTCATCGTGCGGGCCAGAAACGTGGTCACGTTCAAGCCGGGCAAGGAGATGGAGGAGCGGGTCAGAGAGTTCACCGGGCCGACCACCGAAGCCCCAAGTCCATCCCCGGCCGCCGGACTCGACCCGGCCATGGAGGATGGAGAACCTGGGGTCTAAGGCGAATCCGGGCAGGCCAGGAACCACGCGGAGGCCCTGAGCCCTGCGACTTCACCTCGCGACGACACGGACGATTCAGCTATACCCCCGCGGTCGGCGACATGGCCGGCCCCGGGATCAACCAGACACGACGGATCTCGGGCAAAGGTCAGGAGGACCAGACGATGCGGAAGGCCATCTGGATGCTGTGCGCGACGGCCATGCTGGCGACGAGCACGGGTTGCCTGATTCCGATCTACTCCGGTGATCCGGTCCGTCGGGCCCAGGAACTGATCTACACGTCGGAAGACCTCCGGGCGATCACCGACGAATGGGAACGAATCTGGTTCCTCGACCAGCCCTCCCACATGCGGCCCTGGCGGACCCACGGCGGCATACTGTAGTAGCGCCCGTCGGGCCATCCCTGGCCCCGACGGGCTTGCCGGGCCTCCGCCCGGCCGGCCGCCTTCCGGGCGGCCGATTGCGTGCGGCCGCTGCGGGGTGGTTGCCTCGTCTGTGCGAATGGTCGTCGAGGTACGCCACGCGGATGGCACGCTGCGCGAGGCTGCGCCTCGCTGCGTGCCTGAGAGGGGGCTGCACGCTGCGCGAGGCTGCGCCTCGCTGCGTGCGGGGGTGGCGATCGCCGCAGGTGCGCTTTGGGCACTTCAAAAGCCGCGTTTCGGTCGGGGTCGTCCGTGTCCCTGAGACGGCCTAGAGAACGAGCGAAGCCCGGAGGGCGAGAGCGAAGTTATCTCGGAGTGAGCGGAGGGCACGGATGCCCGAAGCGAACGTCCGGCGAAGGGATACGGACGAACCCGACCTACCAGTTGACGTCGCTTCCGGTCGCTTCCGCTCACACCCTAATCTGGGCTGCTTGCTCGACGATCTTCTCGAGCGGGACAAGGTTGCCCTTGTTGCAGCCCGGGCAGGCTTCAGCGGCTTCGGCCCAGGCCTCTGGGGAGCGGAGATTCGAGTCCCAGAAAGGCCAGGTGCGGCACTGCCGCGGCCGTTCGTCGTAGGTCGTGCACTTCCGCGTGACAGGGTCGAGCAGCACGCAGTCTCCGCCGCGACGCTCCTTGAGCGACCGCCGCACGCCCACCTTGTAGACGTGTTTGGCCTCGAAGGCCTCGGGTGTCATGCCCAGCCGCCCGGCCATCGCGTCGATCTCAGCCTGGTTGACCCAGACATACCCCTCGGCGCCCGTGCAGCAGTCGCCACACTGCGTGCAGCGAAACCGCAGCCCGTCGGCATACCACAGGTCTTTTCGAATGCCCGCCATGGCCACTAGCCTCCCGTGATCTTCGCCACCGTCTCCACGATCGCCTCGACGTCGGCCGGCGTGTTGCAGGGTCCGAAAGCCGCCCGCACCGTGCCGCCCGCGGTGGTGCCGAGCTGCTCGTGAATGCAGGCGGCGCAGTGGAAGCCGGCCCGCACCTGCACCCCCGCAGCCGTCTCGAGGATCGCGGCCACGTCGGCTGGATCATAGCCCTCGACCGTGAAGCTCACAATCGCCGCGGCACGTTCGCCCCCCACCACCCGCACGCCAGGGATTCCGCCAAGACCGGCGGCGGAGTCGTCGGCCAGTTGGCGGCAGGCGGCCGCCGTCACCGCCACGCCCCGCTGCTCATGCCAGGCGGTCGCAGCGACGAGCGCCGCCAAGGCCGGCACATCGGGGGAGCCGGCTTCGTGCGCCGCGGCGAAGGCCTCCGGCATCGCCAGCGACTCGCTGGCCGACCCCGTGCCGCCGGCGACGAGCGGAGGAAAGTCGAGCCCAGGCCGGGACCAGAGCACCGCGGCCGATCCGACGCCCAGCAGCCACTTGTGGGCCGGAGCGGCCAGCACGTCGCTGCCCCAGCCGGGCGAGGCCGCCGGCACCACCGCGAGCGACTGGGCGGCGTCGAGCAGAAACAGGCCGCTCCGCTCGTGGGCGATTGCCGCGATCGCGGCCGCATCCTGGAGCGTGCCCGTGACGTTCGACACATGCGAACAGACGACGAGCCTGGTCGCCGGCCGCCAGGCCCGCGCCACGTCGTCGGGGTCGACCCAGCCGCGGCCATCGCAGGGCACGATAGTCCAGTCGATGATCCCCGCGGTCGCGAGCTGATGAAGGGGCCGCAGGGTGGCGTTGTGGTCGGCGGCCGTGGCGATCACATGGTCGCCCGGCCGTGCAAGCCCGCGGATCGCGGCATTGAGGGCGAGCGTGCAGCCGGCGGGTAGCGCCACCCGCTCCGAGGTGACGCCGAGCAGCCCCGCCGCCGCCCTGCGAGCCTGATCGCGAATGGAATCGGCCTCGATTGCCTCCCGATAGAGGCCGCGGCCGGCCGTGGCGCCCACCTCGCTCGCGGCCCGGTTCCAGGCGGTGAGCACCTCTGGCGGCTTGGGCCAGGAGGTGGCGGCATTGTCGAGATACCGGCGGACGGGCCGGGGCTGGTCCATCGCTAGCCTCCAATCTGATACATGGCCCGGGGCGGCCGCTCGAATTCCGCCGTGCCAATCCCGTGGGCTGCGTGCTTGGCCGCCACGCAGGCCCGAAGCAGCTCGGCGATCGCAGCGTCGGTGCCGCCGCTCCGCAGCAGGCCGCGAACGTCCCATTCGGCGGTCGAAAACAGGCAGTTGCGAAACTGACCGTCGGCCGTGAGCCGGAGGCGGTCGCAGCGGTCACAAAAGGGACGCGTGACCGGATCGATGAAGCCCACCAGCCCGCCGCCGTCCTTCCATTTCCAATCGGCCGCGGGCTGCCCCGGATCCCGGGCCGGCAGCGGTTCCAGCGGCCCCACCTCACGAGCCAGGATCGACCGCACCTCGCCGCCCGAGAGCACCCGCTCGTCGGCCCATGCCCCATCGGCATCGAGCGGCATGAATTCGATGAACCGCAGGTGGAAGCCTTCGCGGCGGCAGAACTCGGCAAGCGGGACGATCTCCGCTTCGGTCAGCCCGCGAATCGAGACGGCGTTGATCCGAATCTCGCGAAAGCCGGCCGCCCGAGCCGCGGCGAGGCCCGCCAGCACTGCCGGCAGGCCGGAACGACGCGTGATCCGGGCGAAGGCGTCATCCGACAGGGCATCGAGACTGACATTGAGCCGGGCGAGGCCGGCTGCGGCGAGGGCCTGGGCCTGGTCGGCGAGCAACAGGCCGTTGGTGGTGATCGCCAGTTCCTCGATGCCGGGCAGGGCCGCGAGCATCCGCACGAGCCCGGCGAGGTCTCGCCGCACGAGCGGTTCGCCGCCGGTGAGCCGGATCGTGCGGATGCCGAGGCTCGCGGCGACGCCCGCCACCCGGGCGATCTCCTCATAGTCGAGGAGATCTTCCCGGTGGCGAAACACCGCCTCGGCCGGCATGCAGTAGCTGCAACGAAGATTGCAGCGGTCGGTCACGCTGATCCGCAGGTCTGTGTGCCGCCGACCGAAGCCATCCACGAGGTGCGTCATGACTCGGCCTCCGCGGCGACCATCTCCGGCCGCTCCGATCCATGCACCCATTCCCCGCCGCCATCGGGCCGATGTTCCCGCTTCCAGATCGGCGGCTCCCGCTTGATGCGGTCCATCAGCCACTCGCCCGCGGCGAAGGCCTCGCGGCGATGCGGGCTGCTCACAGCCACGACCAGGCTCGCCTCCCCCGGCTCCACGAGACCGAGCCGGTGCTCGATCAGGCAGGCCACGAGCCCAAACCGCGCGATCGCGCGGTTTCGCAGGCCGTCGAGGACGCTGACCGCCAAGGGCTCGTGGGCTTCGTATTCGAGCCGGGTGGTGACGAGACCGGCCGTGGACGCTCGGGCCGTGCCGACGAACAGCAGGTTAGCGCCGGCGGTGACCGCCGCCACGCCAGCGAGCGCCGCGGCAGGGTCGAGCGGCCGGCGGGTGAACCGCACGGCGGGCAGTCCTGCGGACAGGTCATCGGGCATGCTCGCCATGGCCTCACCCTCCGCTCACCGGCGGAATGATCGCCACCAGATCGCCCGCCGCGATCCGATCGGTCGCTGCGGCATAGCGGGCCCCGATCGCCACCACGCTGCGGGCGGCCAACGGCGCGATCGCGGGACAGGCCGCCTGCACGGCGACCAGCAGGTCGGCCGCGGTGCCTCCCGCCCATGGCAGTTCAAGTTCCCGGCAGCCGGCCAGTTCGGCCATGCCGGCAAAGAGGGAGATCCGAAGCATGGCAGGCGAGGAAGTAGAGGTCATCGGCGGCTCTCAGGTGGTGGTCAGCCGGCCGCTGGCGGCGGTCAGGAGGTTGTCGAGGCCGTGCGGGGCCGGACCGTCGAGCAGGCCGTAGGCCTTGGCGAGAATCTTGACCGGATGCACGGCGGGCTTGGTCGTGCCCTGCTCCATCTGCAGGCGGCAGGCGCTGCAGCCGGTGGCCCCGGCCTCGATGCCGCCCCCCCGCATTCCGCTGACGAGCCCGAGGCCCATCCGCAGGCTCGCCCGGTAGTTCTCCCGCGCCAGGCCGAAGGTGCCGGCCATGCCCGAGCAGCCCCGGTCGGCTGACTCCACCACCAGCCCCGGCACGAGCCGCAGAAGGTGCTCCGCCGGCGAAATGCCCCCGCCGTGTTGTTCGTGACAGCCGGCGTGATAGAGGATCCGGGCCGGCACGGGCTGGAAGTCGAGCCGCAGCTTTCCTCCCCGGTGCAGTTCCCAGAGGTAGGTCGCGGCATCGCAGGTGGCGGCCGCCACCCGTTCCAGTTCCTCGTCGTCGAGCAGCATCGGATAGTGGCGGGTGATGCAGGTCACGGCCGAGGGCTCGGTGCAGACGATTCGGTACCCCAGCCGGACCGCCTCGGCCAGCACTCGGAGATTGGTCTCGGCCGCCTTGCGGGCTCCGTCGAGGTCGCCCTCCGACACCTGCGGCATTCCCGCGGCGACCTGCCGAGGATCGATGAACACCCCGATGCCGTTTCGCTCGAGCACCGACACGAACGACTGGGCCAGTAACGGATCGTGCCGGCGGGCATAAATGTCGAGGAAGTAGAGCACCCTGGGACCGCTCCGCCGCGAGGGCCGCGTCAGCCCCCGCCGGGCCGCCCACCGCATCAGCTGGCCGCCGCTGACCTGCGGCAGCTTTCTCCCCCGGGCGATGCCGATCGTCTTTTCCATCAGCCACCGCGCCGGTGGGTTGGCGATCGCCCAGTTGGCCAGCGGCCGCACGGCCCCGGCGACGGCGAGCACCGAGTCGATCCGCGACAAGAGCCAGGGGGCCAGCCGCGTGGCGTTGGCGGCGTAGTGGGCGGCCTTCAGTTGAGTCACGATCGCCGGGATGTCGACGCCGGCGGCGCAGTCGCTGCGGCAGCGATGGCAATTGAAGCAGGTGTCGGCCACGGCCCGAATGGCATCGTCCGAGAGCCGCTTGGGATCGAGCGAGCCGGACAGCAACGCGGCCATCACGTCGGCCTTGGCCCGAGGCGAGGCCTCTTCAGAGGGGTTCTCGCGATAACGGGGGCACATCCGGGTCGCGGGCGACACGCTTCGGCAACTGCCGCAGCCGTTGCAGGCATCGACTTCCCCGCTGAGCCGCGCCCGGCTCCACATGCCGAGCGGCACGAGTTCCAACGCAGCCGCGGCCGGCTCGGGGTCGGCTCCGGGCTCGGCCGCCGGCAGCGGCGGATCGAGGGGCCGGCGAAACGCGGCCGGGGGAGAATCGTCGGGCACGACCCGGCCGGGACAGAGCGTGCCGGCTGGATCGAAGAGCTGCTTCACTTCGGCGAACACCCCGACGAGTTCGGGGAAGGCGGCCGCAAAGAATCCGGTGCGGGACAGGCCGAGGCCGAGTTCGGCCCCGAACGAGCCACCGACCGCCACGACCTCGGCGTACACGGCCTCGGCAAGGGCCTCGAGCCTGGCCCGCTCGGAGGGATCCCGAGGGTTGGCGTGGGGCCGCACATGCAGCTCGCCATGGCCCGCATGGCTGAAGATCATCGCGGTGCCATGGAGCCGCTGAAACACCTCCTGGAGGCGGCGAATGAAGTCGGGCAGCGCCGGCGGCGGAACGACGATGTCTTCCAGGAACGGCACCGGCCGCATCTCGGCCCGCACCCCATGCAGGGTGGAGACGACGTTGCGAGACAGCTCCCAGAAGAAGGCCGAATCGTGGGCGTCTTCCGCTCGGCGAATGTCGATGCAGCCTCGGCGGCCGCGATGCCTCGAAGCAAGGGCCTGCTCCAGCCGCGCGTTGCAATCGGCCGGCTCATCGGCGGTGAACTCGACCAGCAGGCCGGCCTCGGCCACCGGCGGAATCAAGAGATCGAAGGAGGGCCGGGCTCCTCGAGCGAGGGCGAGGTGGCGGCGGTCGAAGAGGTCACAGGCGCTGGCACCGAGCGGCGCGAGCCCCACCGCTGCCTCCGCCGCCGACTCGAGGGAATCAAAGAGCAACAGCCCGACGGCCGTGGCCGGGTCAGGAACGGTCGTCCGCAGGGTGGCGGCCGTGACGATCCCGAGCGTTCCTTCGGAACCGCAGAACAAGCGGGGCAGATCGATCAGACCATCCCGCTCCAGATCGCCGAGCCGATAGCCGCCATGAGTGGCCCGAGTGGTGGGCTGTCCGCGGGCGATTGTCTCGCGGTTGCGGGCGAGAATGTCGGCCAGGGCCGCGGCGAGTGAACGTGACCGGTCGGGACTCGTCACGGTGATGCCGACGCCGCCCGCCAGCGACGGCTGCGAATGTTCCGCCGCCGTCGGGGTGAGTTCCAGCAGGCTCCCGTCGGCCAGCACCACCTCCACCGATTCGACCCACTGCCGCAGGGAACCATGCCGCAGAAATCGGCTGCCGGAGGCATCGCGACCGATCATGCCTCCGAGGGTGCTGACGGCCGCGTTGGCCGGGTCGGGCCCGAAGGCTCGCCGGCGCCGGGCGAGGAATGCCTCGAGTTGATGGCCGACGACTCCCGGCTGCACCCGCACCGCATCCTCTCGCGACTCGAGAATCCGCCGCATGAACCGGGCGCAGTCGATCACGATCCCGCGACCAAGTGGACCACCGCAGGAACTCGTGCCGCCGCCGCGGGGATGCACACTCACGCCCCGCTCCGCCGCCCAACGAACCGTGGCTGCCACATCCTCGGCCGACCGCGGCCGTACCACGGCCAGGGGCCGCTCCTCGAACAGGCTGCCGTCGGTCGCGTAGAGCGATCGCCCGACCTCGTCGCAGAGCACATCGCCGGCCACGATGCCGCGGAGGTCCTCCTCGATCCTGCCCTGTTCGAGATCCACGCGGGCCTCCTGCCGAGGGTCAGGAGCCGGGCGAGGCCGCGGGCCCGCGGTGGGCTGTGGCCTCGGCCAGCCTAATCCGTTGCTGCCGGTGCCGTTCGTGCGTCTCGAGATCGAAGCCCCCGTGGGGGCCTCCCGCGCCCCGGTAGCGGGCGGCGCAGCGGTAGCAGGTGAGGCATTCGGGCATCAAGAGATAGAGCAGAACATCGACGAGGGCCGTCCCAAACAGGATCGCAAAGGTGGGCACGAGCAGCTGCCAGGCCCAGGTGATGCAGCTGGCCGCGAACCCGGCCACCACGATCCCCACGCCGAGCCGTTGGGGGAAGTCCTTGCGAAGGAAAAGCTCCGTGCTCGGACAGACGAGACACCGGCGGAGCACGGGCAGCCCGGTCCCCGGCTCGGCGGCCTCGCCTCCCGGCCCGCTCCATCCGATCGCCCCCGCGGGCACCGCGAGCGCGGCGTGGCAGTGGGGGCAGTCGAGCGTGGCCAGCGATTCGACCCCGGCGTGGGTCACGGTGGCGTCACAGGCAGGGCAGGCGTAGGTGATGCGCATCGAATGATGACGGGGCTCAGCCCGACACCTGGAGCAGTTGAGCGGTCAGTTCGCCGAGAATCGCGGCCAGACAGGCCACATACAGGATACCCGTGGCACTCTGGGTGTTGGGAATGTCGAGGGTCTTGCGGGCCATCACGAGCAGGACCGGGAGGCCGACAAGGCCGGCGAGCCAGCGAAGGGCGAGAAGTGCCGACGTCGTCAGCCCTGCGGCAGGCACGGCTCCGGTGGCCCAGAGGCCGACCGCCACCACGAGCTGGAGCCCCCAGGCCGCCAGGGCCAGATCGATCATCCGCCGGAGCGCGTCCACCCGCATGCCGGGGGCGTTGAGGTACCAGTGGCCAAGGAGCATGGCATGCACCGTGAGCCCCGTCACCAGCCCCGACACCAGCGACACCACCGCCGGAAGCCAGGCGGACGGCCCCGGGCCACCGCCAGCGGCCCCCCCCGTCGCCACGATCACCGTCGCGGCGGCGAGCCAGGCGGCCGCCAGGCCGCACAGCCAGAGCCCGGCCCGCCGCTTCTCGCCCAGCCAGGCCACGCTCCCCAGCCAGGCTGTGACGGCAGCTCCGACGGCCGGGAGCCAGGCCGGCGAGGCAGCCTCGCCCCGCCAGGCGACGGCCGCGGCCGCGGTCGCCAGGCCGAGCACCACGAGCAGATTCACCCGAAAGAACCCGGGGGTCACGATCGCCGCGGGCGTGAAGACCAGTCCCACCGCCATGCCCCAGCCGAACCGGCAGAGAAAATCGAGCAGGAGTCTCATGGGCGGGGAGGCGGGGATTCCTGTGCGGCGGGGCTTACGGCGCGGAACGGTGGCCGTAAATCAACGACATCACCTCGGCCCGGCTCGACACATTGTGGCGAAACAGCCCCTTCATCGCGGACGTGACGCACATGCTGCCCGGCTTCCGCACGCCCCGGATCGTCATGCAGGTGTGGGTGGCCTCCACCACGACGGCGACCCCCTTCGCCCCGAGGTCGTCCTCGAGGAGCGTGGCGATCTCCTCCGTCATCCGCTCCTGCACCTGGGGCCGGTGCGACACCGTCTCGACCAGCCGGGCGAGCTTGCTCAGGCCGAGCACGCGGCCGTCGGGCAGGTAGCCAATGTGGGCTCGCCCCATGAAGGGGAGCAGATGGTGCTCGCAGATGCTGTTGAAGGCGATGTCGCGGACAAGCACGATCTCGTCGTACTTCTCCTGAAAGGCTTTGCGGAGGTGAATCCTGGGGTCGGCCCCGAGGCCGCTGCACATCTCGGCATACATCCGGGCCACCCGGGCCGGCGTTTCCAGGAGGCCCTCGCGATCGGGATCCTCGCCGATGGCCGTCAGAATCTCCCTCACAGCCCGCTCAATCCGCGGCTGATCAACCTGATGCATGTGACTCATGGGCCCGAGTGTACCTGACCGATCGCGGCCGCCCGCCGGCAGGGGCAGCCGCATCAGTTGAGGCTGAAATCAGGCGGAAACCGCCGGCCGGCCCGAGCCGGGGGGCGGCTGGCGATCGCCTCCAGGAGCATCAGGGTGCGACGAAACACGTCCGGCTCCGACAGCAGCTTCAGCTTGATCTCCAGGTCGAGATCGACGGTGTAGGCCACGATGTCGGCCAGCATGCCGAGGGTGATCTGATTGCCCAGCAGCTGATCGAGCTGCTCGTAGGCGGCGGGAATCCGGGGCATCGCCTGCTTGAAGGCGGCCAGCAGCCGCTGCTGGAGGGCGGCGGCGGCGCCCTCCGGCGCCGCCGCCGGCTCGAAGTCTTCGATGATCTCGGCTTCGACCACCCGGAACAGCTTCTTGGGGGGCAGCTCCCGCCGGAGCCGCAGCCGCCGCACGCCCAGCACCAGCACGTTGTAGGTGCCGTCTTCCGCCCGCTGGTGGGTGGCGATCCGGCAGAGACAGGCGATCGGCCGCAGCGGAGGCCGGCCCTCGTAATCCCCCTCCCAGCCGGGCGCGAGCGATCCGAGCGCCAGCAGCCGGTCGTCTTCGATCGCCTCCTCGAACAGCGCCCGATACCGGGGTTCGAAGATGTGGATCGCCTGCATGACGTGCGGAAACATCACCAGATTCGGCAGCGGAAACATGCGGGCCAGGCCGGAAAACTGCTCCGAGGTAAAGGCGAGTGGTTCGTCGGACATGATCGCGGTAGACGCCGCAGGGTATCCCCGGCTCAGGCCGGCGGCGGATCGAGGTGGATTTCGGGCAGGCGGTCGGGGTCGAGTTCGATTGAAGGGAAGTCTTCAGTGCTGGCCACGACCTCGGCCAGGCAGGCGTCGAATTCCGCCAAAAACCGCGTCACGTCGAGGCCGAGATGCCGGGGAGCATAGGGCTCCAGGTAGCCATGCACGCTGCCGTGGAGCTTCCGAGCGCCGCGGATATTGCCGTTTCCGAAATGGTAAAGGGCGACGGCGGCCTGGATCAGCGCCTGATAAAACCGGCGGGAAGGGCCGCGGTATTCGGTCCAGAGTTCCTCCCAGACCTCGTGGCTTTCGTAGTAATCGCAGGCGTTGAAGTGGGCGATTCCCGCGAGATACAGGGGCTCGTAGTCTGCTGGGGAGGCTTCGCTAGTCATGCCGGCTCCGGCCGGGCCTTGCCGGCTGCTGCGGGGATCCGGCGACAATGGCGGATTCCCCACGAAGGAATCCTAGCACTCCCGGCCGCCCCGGACATGCGGCCGCCGCCGGCCCAGGCCGCGGATCGAGCATCGCCCCCTTCCCCGGGCCTGCCTTTCGTCAGATCGCGCCGGCCGATGACTGTCGGTGTCGCAATGTGCCGTTAGAATCGCGAGTTGCGTCCCCCGTCCGATCGCCGCCTCCGCACGGGACCCCGACATGATCCTCTCCGGCCACGAGATCCGCCGCCAGCTCGGCCGCAACATTCTCATCGATCCCTTTGACGAATCCCGTCTCAATCCCAATAGCTACAACCTCTCCCTCCACGACGAACTCCTCGTCTATGAAGAGGTGGTGCTCGACATGCAAAAGAGCAACCGGGTGGAGCGGATTCTGATCCCTCCGGACGGCCTGGTGCTCACGCCCAACCAACTCTACCTCGGCCGCACGGTCGAGCGGACCGAAACCCACAACTACGTTCCCATGATCGAGGGCCGCAGTTCGGTTGGGCGGCTGGGGCTGTTCGTGCATGTCACTGCCGGCTTCGGCGATGTGGGATTTGCGGGCTTTTGGACCCTCGAGATGTTCGCGGTGCAGCCGGTGAAGATTTATCCCGGCGTTCCTATCTGCCAGATTTTCTTCCACGAGGTGGTCGGCGAGATCACCGAGTACGCCAGCGACAAGTATCAGCACAACCACGACATCCAGCCGAGCCTGCTGTTTCGCGAACTCTGCCCCGAGGGAGAACCCGCCGGACAACAGCTGGAACTGGAATTCGGCTCGGACGGGCGTCGCCCAGGCGACCGACTGGCCTCCCCCCGGCTCGCCCGGTAGCGTGGTGCCTTCGGCCTGGGGAGCTCCCCGAGCCTCCCATCCTGTCCGTCATCGTCCACGAGCGAAGAAAGGCCTCCGTGCTGAGAACCCACACCTGCGGTGAATTACGTCCCGAGCAGATCGGTTCGGAAGTGGCGCTGTGCGGCTGGGTCGATCGCGTCCGCGACCACAAGGGCGTGATCTTCATCGATCTGCGTGACCGCTGGGGCCGCACCCAGGTGGTGGTGGGGCCCGACGCGGCCGCCGAGACGCTCGCCGCCGCCCGGGCCGCCCGGGCCGAGTGGGTGCTGCGGGTGCGAGGCACCGTGGGAGCCCGCCCCGAGGGCACGACGAACCCGAAGCTCGCCACCGGCGCCGTCGAAGTGGTCTGCCGGGCGATCGAGGTGCTCAACGAGGCCGAGACGCCCGTCTTCCAGCCCGGAGCGACCGACCTCCCCGGCGAAGAGGTGCGGCTCGCCAACCGCTGGCTCGACCTCCGCCGGCCGGCGATGCAGGAGAACATGTTTCTCCGCAGCCGGATCGTGAAGATCATGCGGGATCACTTCGACGAGCTGGGGTTCATCGACGTGGAAACCCCGATGCTCGGCCGGAGCACGCCGGAAGGCGCCCGCGATTACCTCGTGCCGAGCCGGCTCGACCATGGCTCGTTCTTCGCCCTGCCCCAATCGCCTCAGCTCTACAAGCAACTCCTGATGATGGCGGGCTTCGACCGCTATGTGCAGGTGGCGAAGTGCTTCCGTGACGAAGACCTCCGGGCCGATCGCCAGCCCGAATTCACCCAGCTCGACGTCGAAATGTCGTTCGTCGAGGCTGACGACGTGATCGGGGTGATCGAAGGGCTCGTCAGCCGGACGGCCGGCGAGATCCTCGGCCTCGAGGTCGCCCTGCCCCTGCCCCGGCTCAGCTGGGACGAATGCATGGAGCGGTTCGGCCACGACGCCCCCGACCTCCGGTTCGGACTGGAGATCGTCGACCTCACCGACCTTGCCGGCGAGAGCGACTTCCGGGTCTTTCGCGGAGCGGTCGAGGCGGCCGGCCGCGTGCGGGGCATCCGGGTGCCGGGCGCGGCTGAACGCTTCTCCCGCAAGGATCTCGACACGCTCACGGCCGTGGCGGTGGAGGCCGGCGCGAAGGGCCTCGTCTGGCTCAAGTGCGAGGCGGGCGGAGCCTGGGCCGGGCCGGTGGCCAAGAACCTCACGGGCATCGCCGAGAAGCTCCGCGAGCGGCTCGGCTGCGAGCCGGGCGACCTGGCCCTGATCGTGGCAGACTCCTTCGACGTCACCTGCAAGGCGCTTCACACGCTGCGAAAGCGGCTCGGCGCCGAACTCGAACTCTACGACCCCAAGGCGATGCACTTCTCCTGGGTGGTCGACTTTCCGATGTTCGCCCGCGACACCGAGTCGGGCGGCTGGGCCTCGATGCACCATCCCTTCACGGCCCCGCGGCCTGCCGACCTCGACCTGCTCGAGAGCGACCCGGCCGCCTGCCGGGCGGTGGCCTACGACCTCGTGATCAACGGTTCCGAGGCCGGTGGCGGCACGATCCGAATCCACGACTCGGCCACGCAGGAGAAGGTCTTCAACCTCCTCGGCATCTCGCCCGAGATGGCCCGCGAGCGGTTTGGCTTCCTGCTCGACGCGCTCAAGAGCGGTGCTCCGCCCCACGGCGGCATCGCCCTGGGCATTGACCGGTGGGTGATGCTCTTCGGCGGCCTGGAGAGCATCCGCGACGTGATCGCCTTCCCCAAGACCCAGAAGGCGAGCGACCTGATGACCGGGGCGCCTGGACCGGTCGAAACGAAGCAGTTGGTGGAACTCGGCATCCGGGTCGTGGCCCCGCCCAAAGCCGCCACGCCGTGAGCAGGTTCCGGAAGCCTCAGCGGCAAAAGGCCAGGATGGCTTTTGCCCAGCCCGCGGGCCGGTGGGAATCGGATACGATGGAGCGACCGACATGGCACCGCAGGAAGCGGTGCCGGCTTCCGAGGGCAACCTTGGCTTGCCCTCCGGAAGCCTAAGCGGCAAAAGGCCAGGATGGCTTTTGCCGCGCTATAGATAGGGCGACTAGCTCAATTGGTCAGAGCACCTCGTTTACACCGAGGGGGTTGGGGGTTCGAGTCCCTCGTCGCCCACTGATACGGTTTGCCAGGGGTCGCTGCGACTGGCATCCTTTCCCACCAACACCGGTCTGAGGTTCACAAATCTGGATACCCTTCCCGAGTTGTCGATGTGGGCGTTGGCAGGAATCGGAATCGCCAGTGCAGCTGGGGAAACGTTCGGGCGTCACTGGAAGGCCTGCGGGTCACTTCCGGCGGCCCCAGCAGTACGCCGCCCCCGCTCCTAGCAGCACCACCATGCAGGTCGCTGGCTCCGGGACGCTCGCGACGCGAAAACCGATGTCATCATCCTCCCTGTCCGGAGGGGCGGGGGTATGTTGATAGGTGGGAAGCAGATCACCGGCGGGATCATCCCAGCCCCCGCCGCGGACGTCTCGAGGTAGGGTTGGCGAACTGTAGGTCCCGTCAACCGCGCTTTCGGTCCATTCCCACACGTTGCCCCCCTGCCCCATCGTGCCGAAGCCGCTCAGGCCGCCGGCCATTTCGACGCTGGCGGGGATGATCGTCGCGTTGTCGTAAACCGCCGTGCCCGGATCGGTCCCGCTACTCACAGCGACGGGCGCCGTGTCGCTGCCCGTCGGATAAAGGAAGTAATTCGACCCAGCCGGACCGTAATACGCGGCCTTGTACCATTCGTTTTCGCTTGGCAGGAAGTAGAAGGCGTCCTTGTGGCGGTAGAGATTGGTGCCACCGTCGGTCCAGGCTTCCGCACTACTCCACAGCGCCATGCTCCAGCTGCCACTGAAGTTGAGGTTGTAAGCCGACTGGTGGCCCGAACTGGTGTTCAGCCAATTCACAAAAGCCGCCGCCTCATACCAGCTGATTGTGGCCGCCGGCTGGAGCGCCGCCCACGGCCCCGCCGTCACGTTGGCCATCCCGTTGGCTGTGGCCTTGTTGATGGCATTTTGGGAAATCTCGTATTTGCCGATGCGGTATTCGTAGGGAACGCCGCCGTATCCTGTCGTGTCGGCCGCATTGCCCGCGTTGCCGATATCGACAAAGTCGATGACGAAGGTATCCGCTCCGGTGCCAAACGTGTCGGCCTGCGCCGGGGATGGGAGCGGGAGGGCCAAGGCTGCACTGAGAACAGCAACCAGACGGGCAACGTTTTTCATGAATTGGGTTCCGGGGCGATGCCGAGGCGTTTGCCGAAGAACCGGCAATGCCAAGGAGGAGAGAGGGCTGCGGCGGTTGAAGCCAGAGAAACCGCAGTCGGGTGAGTTGGGACGCGGGTCGAGGATAACGCACGCATGGACACTTCCGCCAGCTTCGTCTGGTTCCTGACGGAGCGATGAGCCGTGTGCTCCTGTCTCCCAGGTCTTCAAAGAGCGGTCCCCGGCGCGGCAACCTTCCCACCCGAAACAGTGTTGTTCTGGCGTCGACGCAGAGTCCCTCCGATGCGAACGTCACAGCCAGTTCCACCCGCACATCGCCTCATTCGGCAAGATGGTCCCGGAGATCGACGAGGCCGTCGAGTTGGTGGCCGAGGCTGTCGGGGTGCGTTGCGGAAGAGAGCGGGAAAGACGACGAGGCCTTCCGACGCCAGGGAGGCGAGACGGTGCTGGCGTTCGGCCGACAGTCGCTCCCACGCCGGAGCGAGTCCATTCTTCACGAAAACAGCGGGGATTCCTACGATTGCACACGGCTGTGGACACTGTTGGGACTCTCCCTGAGAAACTGTCGGATGATGTTTTATTCGTTCGAGTCCCTCGTCGCCCATTTCCATCAGGCCGGCGCCGCCATTCACCGGGGGCTTCCACCATGACGCCTGCCTTTACCGCACTCGACTGGGCGGTGCTCGCGGCCTACTTCGTGGCGACGCTGTCGGTGGGCCTCTGGTTCGGGCTGCGAAACCGCACGGCCGACGGATTCACCGCCGCCGGCCGGGCCCTGCCAGGGTGGGTCTGCGGCCTTTCGATCATGGCCACCTACCTCAGCAGCATCAGCTTTCTGGCGCTGCCGGGCAAGGCGTTCGCCGGCAACTGGAACGCGTTCGTGTTCAGCCTCTCGATCCCGTTCGCCGCCGCCGTCGCGGCGGGGGTGTTTGTAGGGCACTACCGCCGCAGCGGAGAGGTGTCGGCCTACGCCCACCTCGAGCGGAGGTTCGGCCCCTGGGCACGGATCTACGCCGGGAGTTTCTACCTTCTGACGCAGGTCGCCCGGATGGGCACGGTGATGTACCTGATGGCCTTGCCACTACAGGTGCTGCTCGGGCTCGACATCCGCACGCTGATCCTCATTACAGGCGTCGTGGTCACCGCCTACTCGTTCGTCGGCGGCATCACAGCCGTGATCTGGACCGATGCGCTCCAGGCGGTCGTGCTGATGGCCGGAGCAGTCGTATGCCTGGCGGTGCTGCTCTTCGGCCTGCCCGGCGGTCCGCTCGAGGCCGGGAGGATCGCCATCGCAAACGACAAGCTCTCGCTCGGGAGCTGGAATCCGCTCGACCTTTCGGCCGCGACCGTGTGGGTGGTGCTGCTCTACGGCCTCGCGATCAACCTCCAGAACTTCGGCATCGACCAGAGCTACGTCCAACGCTACATCGCCGCCCGCTCGGATGCGGAGGCCCGCAAGGCCGTCTGGCTCGGCGGGCTGCTTTATGTGCCGATCTCGGCCCTGTTTTTCCTGATCGGCACCAGTCTGTTCGCCTACTACCAGGCGCGACCGGCCGGGCTCGACGCGCTGCGGGCGAGCATGGCCACGAGCAAACTGACCGCCGCAGGGAGCGACGCCAGCAGCCCGGGTTTCGCCGAGGTGGTGGCCGAGCGGGCCCGCCAGCTCACCCCGGCCGAGATCGGTGACCGGGTGTTTCCCCACTTCATCGGCACCGTACTGCCTCCCGGGGTCACCGGCCTCCTGATCGCCGCCATCTTCGCCGCCGCCATGAGCACCGTCTCGACGTCGCTCAACTCCGCGGCCACGCTCAGCCTCACAGACTGGTATCTCGCCTACGTCCATCCCGACGCGGGCGAACGGGAGTCGCTCTGGGTGCTTCGGCTGGCCACGATCGGCTGGGGGTTCGCCGGCACGGGCATGGCCCTGCTGCTCGTGCAGGTTGAAAGCGCGCTCGACGCGTGGTGGGCCCTGGCCGGAATCTTCGGCGGCGGCATGCTGGGGCTGTTCCTGCTGGGCCTGCTGTCACGGGCCCCGGATTCCCGGGCAGGGATGATCGGCGTCGCGGTCGGCATCATCGTGATCGCCGGGCTGAGCCTGCCCGCGTTGGCCGGCTTCCTGCTCGGCTTTCCGGAGCCGTCGACCGTCCACGCCCTGGGCGGCATCATCAAGGGGGCCTGGCCCGAATCGCTGCCCCCCCTCCATCCGTTCCTGATCCCGGTGCTGGGCACGCTCGCCATCCTGGCCGCGGGCTCACTGTCAGGAGTCTGTTCACGTCGGCCGGACTCAAAGTGAACGGCTTCAGTCACACTCGTGGCGGGCGACCGGGAGGTACCATGGGGTCCGGCGTCAGTCAGAGATGCTCGCAAACGAACCACACCATGTCGGAGTTCCGCAGATGGCAACTGATCCCTTCATGCAGGCGGCGATCGAGGAGGCGGAGGCCGGAATGGCCGAGGGGGGCATCCCGATCGGCTCGGTGGTGGTCCACGACGGCACGATCGTCGGCCGCGGCCACAATCGCCGCGTGCAGCAGGGCAGCGCGATCCTCCATGGCGAGATGGATGCGCTCGAGCGAACCGGTCGCCGGCCCGCATCCTTCTATCGCGAGTGCACCCTCTACACCACGCTTTCTCCCTGCCCGATGTGTACCGGCGCGATCCTGCTCTACCGGATCCCGCGGGTCGTGATCGGCGAAAACCGGTCCTTTCTGGGCGAGGAGGCCCTGCTTACCTCCCGCGGCGTCAAACTCGAGGTGCTCCAGGACGAGCGGTGCATCGCCCTGATGCGGGACTTCATGGAGCGGCATCCGACGCTCTGGGCCGAGGACATCGGCGAGTGATGCGGCGGGCACCGGCTCAGCCGAGCATCCACTCCGGCAGCCGGCGAACCTTCCCCTCGGGGTCGACGCAGACGACGGTGGTTTCGCCGGTCACGAGGATCCGATCGCCCCGGATCACCTCGTAGGCGTGCTTGATGTGGGCCGCCCCGATCTTCTCCACGCGGGTGCGGATCGTCAGCAGATCGTCGTACTCGGCCGGGGCGTGGTAATGGCAGTGGGCCTCGCTCACCACCATGAACAGGCCGGCGTCCTCGAAATCCTTGTAGGAGTGGCCGTGGGCCCGGAGCATCTCTGTCCGGCCCATCTCGAAGTACGTGAGGAAATTGGCGTGGTGCACCCGCCGCTGGCCGTCGGTTTCCTGGTATCGCACCCGCACCTGCATCTCGTGGACCGTTGCCATTCCGATCTCCGCCCGTTTCCTGAACCCAGCCCCACGCCGCGTTGACCACCGGGGAGGCGAGACTTTATCCTTTCCCGCGGCGGCGACGCAAAAGCCGTGCTCCGCCACTGCTTCGGAGGATCGACGATGAGCCTGGGAGATGCCGGCGAAGGCTCCGGAGTGGGTTTTGCCACCGCCCGTGGACGCGGCTGGCCGACGCTTCGCCAGTTCACCGTGTTCCTCGAAAACAAGGTGGGCCAGCTCCTCGAGGTGGTGCGGCGGTTCGAGGGATCGCGGGTCAGGATCGTGGCCCTGTCGATCAACGACTCGGGGGAGTGCGCCTTTGTGCGGTTCCTCGTGAGCCATCCGGAGCAGGGCCGAGAGATTCTCGAACGGGCGGGGCTGCCCCTGATCGAGAGCGATTTGCTCGGCGTGGAATTGCCCGATGACGAGCAGCCGCTCCTACGGGTCTGCACCGCGCTGCTGCAGGCGGAGGTCAACATCATCCAGGCCTATCCGATTCTCGTCCGCCCCCATGGGCGGCCCGCGGTGGCCCTGATGGTCGACAACACCGAGATGGGCATGGAGACGCTCGCCAGCAAGGGTTTCTCGATGATCAGTGAGGCTGACCTGGATGAAGAGGAGTGAGGCCGTTCGGCCGCGGCCGGCCCCCACGGCCGGTCACCGAAACATATCGTCGGGCACGGCGGTGAGTTTGCGGACGATCACCTTCTGAACGGTCTCCCAGGCGACAGCGGTGAGCGTGACCGTGCCATCGGCAGCCTGGCTGGCGAAGAGTCCGTGGCTGCCACGCGACCAGTTTGCGTCGTACCATTCGGGCAGAATCACGCTGCCGTTGGCGAGATGCAATTCGATCACGCCACCATGTTGCCGCTCGACCCAGAGCCGCGCCACCAGCGAGGCGGTTGGATGGCCGGGGTCGACCGATTCGTCGCCGCCCCCGGCTGGCCAGTCCGACGCCGACGGCTGATCGCCGACAAAGTCCCAGGATTCCGGGGCGATCGCCTCGGGTGCGGCCTGATGGTTGATGGGGCCGCCGCCGGCCGCGAATTCCCCGGTTTCGGCGAGGGCCGAAGCCGGCTCAGCGGTGCCGGCGGCCCCCGGCGGTTCGGCTGTGGTTTCTGGCCCCCGAGCCTCGAGGCCCGGGATCTGCACCGCCACGCCGCACTTGCTGCACTTGCCCCGCTTTCCGGCCAGCGAGGCCGCCACCACGATCCGGTGGCCGTTCGGGCAGTGAAACACCAGTTGGCCCGCCCCGGCCGCCGGCTCCGTGCCCTTGGCCGTGGCCTGGCGGTGGATCACGCGTGTCTTGGCTTCGGACTCTCTTGACATGCCACACCCCGGGGTACGCGAAGCACCAGCCCTGTTCATGCCGATTCTACCGCAGCCGCGGTCCCTTGACGCGGCCGGCCTGCGATCTGACACTTCCCAGTCTCCCTTTCCCTGGGCCGCGTGTGCGGCCGGAGTGTTTCGCGATGCCGATCCCCGTCGTCTGCCCCGGCTGCAAGGCGAGATTCACCGTCAGCGATCAGTTTGCCGGCCGAACCGGGCCCTGCCCGAAGTGCAAGCAGCCGATCAAGATCCCGACGCCGGCAGCCCAGTCGGTGGTGATCCACGAGCCGGAACGGCCGACAGCCACGTCGGCAGGAACGGGCCGCGCCCCGACCGCCCCGATCAAGCGGCGGGACAAGCCCGTGAAGTGGACCGCCTTCGCCTGGTCGGCAGCGGGAGCGATCGCATTCATGGGCGGGGCCCTCGCCCTGCGGTTCGTTTTCGGGGACACCGCCACGATTCCTCCCTGGCTGCTGCTCGCGGGAGCGTTCGCAGCGGCGGTTCCGGCCGTCTGGCTCGGCTATGCCGCCGTTCGCAACCGGGAACTCGAGCCGTATCGCGGCCGGCCCCTGCTGGTCAGGATCCTGATCTGCAGTCTCGTCTACGCCGCGCTCTGGGGGGTGCGGGGCATGATTCCTGCCGAACAGACGGCCGAGATGTGGCAGTGGTTCACCATCGCACCGCTGTTCGTGGCGGCCGGCGCCCTGGCGGCGCTCGCCACCCTCGACCTCGACTGGGGGACTGGAGCGATCCACTTCTCCTTTTACATCCTGTTCACGGCGCTCCTGCGGGTTCTCGCCGGCCTTCAGCCCTTGTGATCGACACCCGCCGACCGTCCGCGTCTCCTGGTAACCCGGCCCCGCGGTTTCAACGTGTCGCTGATCTCCGATCTTCCCGAACTCGCGGCCGTTGACGACGGAGGCGGCGTGCGGATTCCGCCCGGCGACACGGTGCCGCTCTCGCCGCGGACTCGAGCTCTGCTCGACACCCCTCCCCTCCGCCGGCTGGCGGGCGTCTCCCAGCTCGGGCTCGTGTCGCTCGTCTATCCGGGCGCCGTTCACAATCGACTGGAGCATTCACTGGGAGTGTACCGGCTGGCGGTCGAGTTCCTCCGGCGGCTGGCCCGTGACCCGCGGTTCACCGCCGTCGTCAGCCCGAACGATGCGGCGGCCTTTCTGATCGCGGCGTTTGTCCACGACGTCGGGCATTGGGCCTACTGCCATCCGCTCGAAGACATGGGCCTGCCGGAACTGCCTCGCCACGAGTCGCGACTGGCCGAAATCCTCACAACCGGTGAGCTGGGCGACGTCATTCGGCGAGCCTGGGCGGTTGACCCGGGCCGGGTGGCCGCCCTCGTGGGTGGCACGGCCATCGATCCTGCCGCACGGATCCTCGGCTCGCTCCTGTCGGGACCGATCGACGTCGACAAGATGGATTATCTTGCCCGCGACAGCCTCCACGCGGGCGTGCCCTACGGCCGCCACTTCGATCAGGAACGCCTGCTGGCAAGTCTCTGTCTCGACGCGGCTGGCGAATCGCTGGCGATCACCGACAAGGGCCGCACGGCCGCGGAGATGATGGTCTTCGCCCGCTATGTGATGTTCAGCGAGGTGTATTGGCACCACGCCGTGCGGGCCGCCACTGCCATGCTCCAGCGGGCCGTGTGGCTCGTCCGCCCGAAGCTCGACCCTGCGACGCTTGTCGGTTGCGACGACCGGATGTTCGTCGAGTACCTCACCGGCCTCGCAGCCGGTAGCCCGGCCGCGCCGCTCGTCGCAGGGCTGTTCGGTCCTGTCCGGCAGCTGTTCAAGCGGGCGGCGAGCTTCGACGCCGCGCATGCCCCGGCCGTGCACCAGGCCCTCGCGGGCCGCAGCTATGCCGACCTGGCGGCTGTCGCTGCGCGGCTGGCCGACCTGCTCGCCCGCCGGCTCGACAGCCCGGTCGACCCACACACCCTGATCATCGATGCGCCCCCCGCCGAGCGGGAGGTGGAATTCAGGCTCCAGGTGCGGGAGCGGCTTGCGGGATCATCGCAGCCCGGCTGGCGGTGGCTCGAGGATCTCTCGCCCGTGGTCCGCAGCCTGGCTCGGGAACAGTTCGACAGCCTCGTGAAGCGGGTGAGGATCTTTGCCCCGGCCCACGACGCAACGGAACTCGCCCGGTGTCACGATCTGGAAAACCTGCTGCTGGAAGCGGCCGCCGACTGAATCACTCGACGGGCCCGCCCGGCAGCTTGCCTTCTGCGATCAGGTCGCCGAAGGTCGGGGCCGCCGGATCATCCGGATTGCTCGACTCGTTGGCCACGGTCTCGAGTGCCTTGCGAATCTTTTCCACGTCGTCCTTGTCGGCCTTCTTGTCGAGCAGTTCGGCCAACGCGTGACCGTACGCGTTGCGATCCGTCTTCTTCTTGCCCACGTGGCAGACGTTGCACTTCGCCTTCTCCACTTCGGCGGCCAGCGGAGTGCCCTCCTTGACGTAGAGCTCCTTGAATTGGTCGGCGAACTGCTTGATCGCGAACGCCTCACGGCCGGCGGCCCCGAGGCCGACCGCCAGGGCGAGGGTGAACATGCGGATCGTCAGGCTGCGAAACATCATCGGGTCGCTCCCATGGTGGGCAGAAGGGTGGGCTCGGTGAGGAGATCGCCGCAGCCGGGCCACGGAGATCATTTCCTATGGTACCCAAACCCGAGGCCACCGACAGCATCACCTTCGGAAGGTAGGCCCGGCTTCGGCGGCCGAGCCCGCCGCCGGCTGCCCCGCCCCGAGCGGCTCGCGGCGGGAGTGCGCCGACCGCCACCAGAGCCCCGCCACGACCGCCACCAGCAGGAGGGCCGGAATCAGCCACACCGCCCGGGAAACCCCCGGGGGCCTGAGTCGTTCGGCGGAGTCGATCGGCCGGCCCGCCATCACAGAATAGCCCTCGGACTCGGCGCACGCTGCCAGATCGGCCGCCAGCACCGCGGGTCGCTGATACCGATCGAGCGGGTCCTTGGCCATCAGCCGCTCGATGATCGCCGCCAGCCGCCGGGGCACCTCGGGCCGCAGGTCGTCGATTGCCGGTGGCTCGGCCTGTTGATGCTGCAGCAGCTTCTGCACCATCGTGCCCTCGGCGAACGGGGCCCGGCCCACGAGCATGAAGAACATCGTGCAGCCGAGCGAGTAGAGGTCGCTGCGAACGTCGGCCGCGCGAGGATCCCGGGCCTGCTCTGGTGAGATGTAGTCGAAGGTGCCGAGCGTCATCCCGCTCATCGTCAGGTCGTCGTCCCCGGCCACCTGGTGCAGTCGGGCCAGGCCCATGTCGACGATCCGCGGGCGGCCTGCGGGCGTGATCACGATGTTCGATGGCTTGATGTCGCGGTGCACCACCTCGCGGCGGGAGGCGTGCTCCAGGGCATCGGCCACCTGGATCGCGATGTCGATGGTGCGGGCCGGGCTGAACGGCCCCTGCTCCCGAACGAGGTCCCGGATGTTCGTGCCCTCGATGTACTCGAAGACGATGTAATGCCATTCGCCATCGCTGCCGACGGCGTGCACCCGGCCGATGTTCTCGTGATCGAGCCGGGCCGCCGACTGGGCTTCGTTGCGAAACCGCCGGAGGTTTTCCTCGTCGTCCGACTGGCTCCGGGCCAGGACCTTGACCGCCACCGTCCGGTCGAGCGTGGTGTCGAGCGCCCGAAACACGGCTCCCATGCCGCCGCCACCGATGAAGGCGTCGAGCCGGTAGGGCCCGAGCATCGTACCTTCGAGCAGCTGGCCGATCTCGGCGGTTGCCGGCAGCCCGGGCGACTTGTCGGCGGCACGCAGCACCGACGACCCCGTCGCCACGACCCCGGAGCGACTGCCCGAAATCACGGTCGCATCGGGCGGCGGGGATAGCCGCAGCCGCGACGATCCACCCGGCTGATCCTGCGCCTCGCTCATACCCCCGACCCTACCACCGGTTTTCCCACCCGGTCAACGCAGCGCGGGCCGCGTCCGCCTGACCGTCAAACAGAGAACCCCGCCCCTCGTTCGCACGAGGGGCGGGGTCTCACCGACAGTTGCGTATCGTTTCAGGCTCAGGCGGCGAGCCGGCGAGCCTTCGCCTTGCGGCGGCGGTTCCATTCGAG
>JBJOHE010000399.1:0-5500 GCA_046047895.1 Planctomycetota bacterium
ACCTGGTCCGGCTTGTAGCTGTTCTGCTTGAGGAACACCGCCAGTTCGATCATCTCCTCCACATCGCTCCCGGGATGGCTGGCGATGAAGTAGGGGACGGTGTATTGCTTTCTGCCCACCCGGCGGCTGGCCGCCTGAAACTCCCGGTCGAATTCCAGGTAGTCGTTTGCCGAGGGCTTCTTCATCAAACGGAGCACTTCGGGATCGACGTGTTCCGGGGCCACCTTGAGGTGGCCGCCGACGTGGTGAGCGGCGAGTTCCTGGAGGTATTCGGGATCCTGGCGAGCCAGGTCCATCCGCACCCCGCTGGCCACGAGCACCCGCTTCACCCCCGGTACGCTCCGCGCCTCCCGCATCACCTCCTTGAGCGGGCCGTGATCGGTGCCCAGGAGCTTGCAGACCGTCGGGTGCACACAGGAGAGCCGGCGGCACTTCGCCTCCACCTCCGGCCGGCTGCACCGCATCTGATACATGTTGGCGGTGGGACCACCGATGTCAGAGACGGTGCCCTTGAAGCCTGGCTGTGCGGCGAGGAGCTTGATCTCCGTGATGATCGACTCCTGCGAGCGGCTCTGGATGATCCGTCCTTCATGGGCCGTGATCGAACAGAAGGTGCAGCCGCCGAAGCAGCCCCGCATGATCTGGACGCTGTTCTCCACCACCTCGAAGGCCGGAATTCGCGCCTTTCCGTAGCTCGGATGGGGCCGACGGGTGAAGGGCAGACCATACACCTCGTCCATCTCGTCCTGTTCGAGGGGCAGGGCGGGCGGGTTCACGACCACCGCCTCTCGACCATGCCGCTGGACGAGCCGGCGGGCGTTGTGGGGATTGGTTTCGAGATGGGCGATCCGGGTCATCTCGCAGAAGGCGAGCGGGTCGCTGGTCACGGCCTCGTAGGCCGGCAGTTCGAGCGTGGCGTCATCCGCCGGGGGCGGTTCGCTCGCCCCGAGCCGGTAGGCTACGCCCCGGAGATCGCGGAGATCGCGGGCCGACTTGCCCGCAGCCAGGCCGCGGGCGATCTCGAGGATCGTCCGCTCTCCCATTCCGAAGGCCACGAGGTCGGCCTTGGCATCGAGCAGGATCGACCGCCTGACCGTGTCGCTCCAGTAGTCGTAGTGGGCGATCCGCCGGAGGCTCGCCTCGACGCCGCCCGCCACGACGGGCACGCCGGGAAAGGCCTCCCGCGATCGCTGGCAGTAGGCGAGCGTGGCTCGGTCGGGCCGCCGGCCGATCTGGCCGTCGGGCGAATAGGCGTCGTCGTTTCGCACCTTCCGGTTGGCGGTGTAATGGTTGATCATCGAATCCATGTTGCCCGCCGACACCCCGAAGAAGAGCCGCGGGCGGCCAAACTCCCGCCAGGGCTCGCAGCTCCGCCAGTCGGGCTGGGCCAGCACCGCCACCCGAAAGCCAGCCGCCTCGAGCAGCCGTGCGAGCAGGCCGTTGGCGAAGCTCGGATGGTCGACGTAGGCATCGCCGCTCACGAGCACCACGTCCACAGCCTCCCAGCCGCGGGCGAGCATTTCGTCGCGGGACATCGGCAGCGGCACAGCAGAGCCGCGGATTGGTGAGAGGGCGAGCGACATGGGAAAACCGGCGGTCACACCGCGAGAAAGAGGATTCCAGCAATCATATCCCCGTGCCGGAAGCCGAGACGGCGGCTGGTATATTCGGCATAAACCATCGGAGTTTCACATGGGTTCGGGCTTGCCCATGCCACGTCGTCGGCCGCACGATTCGCCTGGGCAGGCCTGGCCGGTGCAGCGTGGAGGACGCTCGAGGGCGTGCCTGACTGGTCCGGCCGGCATGCTCGTGGCCGTGTTTGCCGCGGGGATTTTGGCCGGGGAGCGTGCCGCGGCCGCCGACGATCCCGAGCCGGCCGCGGTCGCTCGCTGGATTGAAGAGCTGGGGTCGCCGCAGTTTGCCCGGCGGGAGGCCGCGGCGAAGAGTCTGGCGGCAGCAGGTGAGCCAGCGATCGGGCCGCTCGAGGCCGCAGTTCGACAGGGTGATCTGGAGGTGGCCAGCCGGGGCGTCGAGATCCTTCGGGAGCTGCTGGGAGGGGAACCGGAGCTGGCTGCCGCGGCGGAGGCGGCGCTCGTGCGGTGCGCCGAAGACGGAGGCTCGACGGCCGCGCGGCTTGCCGAAGCCACGCTCGAGTTCCATGCCGACGGCACCGCCGCCGCCGCCCGGGAGCAGCTCGAGTCGCTCGGGGCCGTGTTTGTCGAGCGGCCGCTCTTGGAACAGGCCGGAATGGAGGTGGTATTTGGGGAAGGCTGGACGGGAACGGCGGCCGATCTCCGGCAGCTCGCTCGGCTCCGCGGCCTCGTGGCCATCGGCTTTCATGGCGTGCCGCTCGACCGCGAGGCCCTCGGTGTGCTCGGTCGGCTCGAGCGGCTCCAGCAGCTGGAACTGTTCGGCACCGGTGCATCCGACCGCGATGTGGCGGCGCTGGCCGCCCGGCTTCCGGCAGCCAGAATCGATGTGCGGCAAGGGGGCAAGCTCGGCGTTGGAGCGCTGGCCTTTGGCGGGCCGTGCGAGGTCCGAACCGTTGAGCCCGGTTCGGCGGCCGACCAGGCGGGCATCCGGGCCGGCGACGTGATCATGGCGGTGGACGGCGCGCCGATCGTCGACTTCGAGGGGCTCACGGCCCGGCTGGCCGGCCGGCGACCGGGCGAACGACTCAGGCTGGCGGTCGTGCGGGAGGGGAGGGCCGCCGGCGATCGGGAGCAGCTGGAACTCGACGTGCGGCTCGACGCCTGGTGAGGTTCGGGGGCCGGTTCGAGGTAACACAACCACGAGGAGGAACGCATGGGAGACGGTGAGCAGCACGACGAGGTGGTGGACGTTCGGTGGCACGACCATGCGGTGGGCCGCGCCGACCGGGAGCGGGCCGCCGGCCACTCTGGCTGCGTGCTCTGGTTCACGGGCCTGTCGGGCTGCGGCAAAAGCACGCTTGCCAACGCCGTCGATCGGATCCTGCACGACCGTGGCTGCCGCACGTTCGTGCTCGACGGCGACAACGTCCGCCTGGGGCTCAACGCCGCTCCCGGTCTGCTCCGGGACCGCTACGGCGAGGAGGCAGCCGCCCGCTTCGGCCTCGGCTTCGGGGCCGCCGATCGCGCCGAAAACATCCGCCGGATCGGGGCTGTGGCCGAACTCTTCACTCAGGCCGGCCTCATTGCCCTGACCGCGTTTGTCAGCCCCTATCGTCGCGACCGCGACGCGGTGCGGGCGATGCTGCCCGCGGGCGACTTTGTGGAGATCTTTGTCGACGCCCCCCTCGCGGTCTGCGAAGGCCGCGATCCGAAGGGGCTCTACAAGCGGGCCCGGGCCGGTGAGCTCAAGGGTTTCACGGGCATCGACGACCCCTACGAGCCGCCTGCCGCCCCGGAACTCGTCGTCGATTCAGCGGCGCAAAGGCCAGCCGAACTCGCCGCCGAGGTCGTCGCCTGGCTCGAGCGGGCGGGCAAGATCCCGTCGCCATGACTCCGAGACCGCAGCCGCTGGCTGCCCCGGGCTGGCTCACTCCTTCCGCGGCCCGATCAGTTCCACGATGTTGCCGTCGGGGTCGCGGACGCAGGAGAGGAACAGGCCGGGCTCCCCGTCCCCGGGCAAGGCCACGGGGCCCTTGGCGATCGGCGTGACTCCGAGTTTCTCGAGCCGCGCCAGGGCGGCGTCAGTGTCGGCCACCATGATCGTGAGGTACCGGAAGCCAGTGTGGGAGTGGATGAATTCCGTGTCGCCGGTTCGGGGCAGGGTGCCGGCCACCTGCATCAGCTTGAGTTTGGTGGCTGTCGGGCCATCGCCGAGCGCGAGCACCCGGATCGACAGCGGTCGCGAGTCGGTCAGCCCGGCGTCGGTCGCCAATCCCGTCGCCACACCGAAGCCCTCGAGTTCCCGGAAGCCGATTCCTTCCGTGTAGAACCGCACGCTCTTCTCAAGGTCGGTCACGACGCAGCCCAGGTCGATCGTGGTCCGCGGAAACGTCTCCGGCTCCGCAGCCGTCGAGACGAGGCAGGGCAGCGTGAGGCAGGCGGCAAGCAGCAGGGTTCGCATGGGTCGGTCCTCGGCTGGGAAATCGGAACGGAGCGGCAAGAATACCTTGCCGGGCAGGGGCGGAAAGCCGGGGCCGTTGGCAGGGCCCGAGGCGGCGTCAACTGATAGGTCGGGGTCGTCCGCATCCCTTCGGCGGCCTTGCGAGTCTGCTCGGAAAAGCCGAAGCGGTGTCAACTCGTAGGTCGGGGTTGTCCGCATCCCTTCGTCGGACGTTCGCTTCGGGCATCATGCCCTTCGCTCACTCCGAGGAAACTGCGCTTCGCCATCCTGGCTTCGCTGGTTTCCTAGGCTCCGTCTGAGAACGCCATTCTGAGGCACCGTTGGATCATCGCGAGCTTCATCATGGCGAGGAAGTTGATGGCGAGTTTCTCGAACCTCGTGCCGATCCGACGGCATTCCTTCAGCCAGCCAATCGTCTGCTCGACGATGCTGCGGCGTTTGTAGGCCTGCTTGTCGAAGACGGATCGGCCGTCGTTCCTCAGCTTCTCGTTTTCCTTTCGCGGGATCAACGGTCTGATTCCGTACTTCCGGAGCCAGTCTCGCACACGGTGGTAGCTGTAGCCTTTGTCGCCCGCCAATCGCTTCGGTCGCTTGCGCGGCCTCCCCAGCGGCTGCGGGATCGAGATCTGATCCATCACCGACTCGACGCACGTCGAATCATGCACCTGCCCGGCAGTCACTTCGACCGTCAGCGGCAGGCCCCGACCGTCAGTAACCACGTGGAACTTGCTGCCGAATCCGCCTCGCGAGCGGCCCAAAGCGTGGTCTTTTGGCTCGTCCGAGTGCCGGCGGCAACTTTTTTGGAAGCCCCGGCGGCGGCACGGCTTGCCCGCACGGACGAGCCATCGATGCACCACAGATCCCAGTCGATCGCCCCATCGGCATCGAGCCGTATGTGCAGAGCTTCGAGGATGCGATCGTATGCACCCAAAGCTCGCCATCTGGCAAAGTGGTCGTACACAGTCTGCCATGGACCGAACCGCTCAGGCAGGTCCCGCCAGGGCGACCCTGTGCGGAGAATCCAGAGAATACCGTTGAGCATCAACCGTGGATCTGATGGTAGGCGGCCCGTCTTCGCTGTACGTTTGGGGAGAATGGGTTGAATCAGTTCCCACTGTTCGTCCGTGACTTCGTGTCGTTTCATGGCAGTCGGCCTCCTTGGCGGGAGACCAACTACAGAACGACTCGTCCGGCCGCCAGGCCGTTTTCAGACAGAGCCTAGTTGATTCTCCATGCCGCTGGACGATGGCCGCCGTCTGATCCAGCGTCTGTTTAGACCTTGCGTCGGAGTAGCAGGTCGTACTCCGCATGGGTCCCAATCCAGATCCAAACAATCTCTTCGTTGCGCTCGGCTGCGAGAGCGCGATGGTGCAGGCCCACGCGGGCGGACCAAACCCTTCCGATCCGCTTGAAGTGCAAGGACGGGTGGCGCGGGTCCTGCAAAAGC
>JBJOHE010000400.1:0-2976 GCA_046047895.1 Planctomycetota bacterium
TACATGAACGTGTTTGACAAACTGCCCGACGGCTCGCAGGGGGGCTACCTCTGGGGCAGCGGCTGGGGCGTGAACGACCTGAAGACCACGTTGATCGCCTCTCCCGGCACGGGCACGAACATCACCAACAACGCGATGGAACTCTTCCCCAACTACAACACCTACAACGCCGCCGATCCCTACTGGGCCGACGGAGCCGTCGGAAACAAGTGGATGGAGGCCAACACCTTCGTCGAGCAGCTCGATCTCAGCCAGGACTTCGTCAGCTTCACTGGCACGGTCGACTCCTACACCCTCTCGCCCGACTACACGGCGGAGGCCTTCATCAAGGTGCTCGATCCTGCCAACGGCTACGCGGTGTCGCTCTTCGAGCGGCAGAACCTCTCCGGGATCACCGAGTTCTCCCTCTCGGCCGACACGTTTTTCTTCACCGGCCAGCTCCTGCAAATCGGCTTCGCTGTCTCGGGCGTCAACGCCAACCCCGCCGACATGGCCACGCTCGGTAGCGTGCGGGTGACCACCGAGCCCTCCCCGGAGCCGACGCCGATCGACTGGAAGGGCTACATGAATGTCTCGAACCTGACGCCTCAAGGAGGCAAGGGCGACTACGTCTTCGGAAGCAACTGGGGCGTGCCCGACCTGCAGACGACCGTCGTGACCCCGCCGAGCACCACGCTTGACGACAACCAATTGATTCTCGCCCCCAACTACAACGCCTACACCGATGCCGTGAACAACCAGGGGACGGTTGCCGGCCCAGAGGCCCGGGTCTTCTGGACCAACAGCACAGACGGTGGCGTCACGGCCGGGCCCCTGGGCAACAAGTGGATGGAGGGGCTGACTTTCGTTGAAGACAACATCATCGAGGGCACCGACGGAAGCTTCAGCGGCAGCGTGGATGCCTACACCCTGTCGGCTGATTACACGGCCGAGGCCTTCGTCAAGGTGCTCGATCCGGCCAACGGCTATGCCGAGAGTCTCTACCTCACCGAAGACCTGTTCGGCCAGAGTTCGTTTTCCCTCACGCCAGATCTGAGCAGCTTCGTGGGGCAAATCCTGCAGCGGGGTTTTGTGATCAACGGCATCAACGCCAACGTGGCCAATGAGGCGACGATCGGCAGCGTGACCGTCACCACCTTCCCCTCGGCTGCTCCGATCATCACAATCGACGTGGCCAGCGGCTCGCAGACCCAGGCCGAGGCCGGCTACCCGACAATCGGCTCGGCGACCTCGGTGACCAAGACCGGGGCCGGCACGGTCGTGTTCGACGCCGCCAACGCCTATACCGGCCCGACCACCGTGTCGGCCGGCACGCTCCAGGTGGCCAACGCCGGAGCCGTGGCCGCGAGCAACGTCACAGTTGACACCGGAGCCACCCTCTCGGTCGCTTCGGGTACGACGATGCGGTCGCCCTCGGTGATCGTCGATGGCGGCACGCTCGCCGCGTCTGCCCTGGCCGTCAACTCGACAACCGGGATCACCGCGTTGGCGATCAATGCCGGCGGCCTGGGCGGTTCACCGGCAGTCACCGTGGACGGCGGCGGCACCATGTCGCTCGTGCAGGACGCCCGCGTGAGCGTGGCCGTGGGCAGCCTTTCCGTGGCCGAGGCCGGCGGAGGCGGCAAGATCGATCTCGGCGCCGGCCAGGTGACGGTGGCCGCCGGCGGGATCACCGCGGCCGATCTCCGGGCCGACATCATCGCCGGACGCAACGGCGGAGCCTGGACGGGCACGACTGGAATTACGTCGAGCACGGCCGCCGCCTCTGGTGGCACCCGGAGTGTGGGCTATGTGGTCGCGGGTGACGGCTCAGCGACCGTCTCCTACGCTGCGGCGGGCGACGTCGACCTGAGTGGCCAGGTGAACGTGTTCGACCTCGTAGCCGTCAATAGCGGCGGAAAGTATGGCTCCGGCACGTCTGCCGTCTGGAGCCAGGGCGACTTCAACTACGACGGGGTGACCAACGTGTTCGACCTCGTCGGCATCAACACCGCCGCCGTCTATGGCCAGGGCAACTACTTCCCCGCGACGCCGTCGACCACGGGCGGAGTTGCCGCGGTGCCCGAGCCGGGCTCGCTCGCCCTGCTCGCCGCCGGGCTGGCCGGCCTGGCTGCGGCCCGGCGCCGCCGCGCCGGCTGAGTCAGGACGCCCTGTCACGAGGATTCTTCAGGCGGCCCCCCGAGCCATGAGGTTCGGGGGGCCGCGATCGTTTCAGGCAGGTTGTGGCTGGTATTCTCTCGGCCATGAGCATCCCACAAGCCCATGCCATCCGGATGATCGATGTCGGCGGCAAGCCGATCACGCTGCGGACCGCTCGGGCCTCGGCCAGGTTGTCGGCGACGCCGGCGACGATCGCTCGGATCCGGTCTGGCTCGCTCGACAAGGGCGATGCTCTCGGAGCCGCCCGCCTGGCCGGCATCATGGCGGCCAAGCGGACGAGCGAGATCGTGCCACTCTGCCACCCGCTGCCGCTGGAGGCCGTCGACGTGATGATCGACGCTGCGGCTGCAGACCATGTGCGGATCGAGGTAACCGTACGGGCGACCGCTCGCACCGGCGTCGAGATGGAGGCGCTCACGGCCGCCATGGCCGCGGCCCTTACGATCTACGACATGGCCAAGGCGATCGACCCGGGCATGACGGTGGAACAGGTACGCCTCGAGGAGAAGACCGGGGGCATCCACGGTGACTTTCGCCGCGATGCCGGTGAGTGAAAGCGAGGTCGGGGTTGCCGGGCGGCGGCCGATTGCGGGAGCGGAAGGGGGTGTGGCAATAGGCTCAAAGCGAGTCAGAACCACATCCCGCAGGCTGCAAGCCTGCGGCCACGGGCCAACTGGTACACGGGCGCCCGGAGCACTTCGAAAAGGGTTGCGAAGTCGGGGTTGCCCGTGCCCCGAGAGCCGGCCTAGGAAACCAGCGCAGCCAGGATGGCGAAGCGGAGTTTCCTCGGAGTGAGCGAAGGCCTTGAGGGCCGAA
>JBJOHE010000401.1:0-5822 GCA_046047895.1 Planctomycetota bacterium
GAATCGAACACGGCCAAGCCGCCGAAAAGTTCCTGCCGCAGCCCAGGATGCGCCTGCAGGTCGGACCAGGCGTAGAACGCCGCGAAGGCGGCCCCTCCGAGGGCGACGAGCCCCGAATCAAGCCACCGAACCACCGGTAGCATCCGACAGACCAGCACAAGCACCACCGAGGCGGCGAGGGCGAGTTCGGTTCGAAACAGCGGCAGCGACACCCTGACGGTGTCGTTGATCGTGCCGGCGACGAGGCTTCCTAGGTCCATCGGGTCAGTCCTCGGCCAGGCCGCGGGCAGGGGCTGCGACGGCGGCCACCGCCGGAGCCGGCTCCGCCGGGAAATCAGGGTGCACCGTCCGGGTCCAGGCCGCGAGCGTTTCCACCTGCCGGTTCACCGTCGGGGTCACATAGTTGAAGAGTAGCTGCGGCGCTACACCGAACAGGATCGCGAGAAACACCAGCGGTGTGGCGATCGCGAGTTCGCGGCCCGTCATCGGGGTGAGGTGATCCCCATGAGGCCCCTTGTATTCGGCGCCCAGGTAGACCCGCTGAATCGCCCAGAGGATGTAGGCGGCTGTGAGGATCACCGTGAAGGCCGAGATCACCGCCAGCCACTTGCTGTAGTTCCAGGCCGAGAGGGTCACCAGCACCTCGCCGATGAATCCGCAGAGCCCGGGCAGCCCGAGGCCGGCAAAGAACACCGCCACCGCCAACGAGGCATAGACCGGCATCCGGTTGAAGATGCCGCCAAACTCGTCGAGGTTCCGATGGTGCACCCGGTCGTAGAGCACGCCCACCATGAAGAACATGCCGGCCGAAGAAAAGCCGTGGGCGAGCATCTGGAACATCGCCCCGTTGACGCCCTGGGCCCAGTAGTCGGGATTGAATTCGTTGGCGCCCACGGCACTCCAAACCCCGAGCCCCAGCATGACGTAGCCCATGTGGCTCACGGAGCTATAGGCCACCATCCGTTTGAAGTCCTTCTGGGCGAGGGCCGCGAACGCACCGTAGACCATCGACACAACTCCCAGCCCGCAGACGAGCCAGGCGAGCACGAGGCCACCGCCGGGACAGATCGGATAGCAGATTCGCAGGATCCCGTACCCGCCCAGCTTGAGCAGCACACCGGCGAGAATCATCGAAATCGGCGTGGGGGCCTCCACGTGGGCGTCGGGTAGCCAGGTATGGACCGGCACCACCGGCACCTTGATCACGAAGCCGATCAGCAGGAGCAGGAAGGCCCAGACCTCGAGCGACACTCCGCGGATCGAGGCGGCCGCGAAGGGAGAGTTTTCGAGTTGGCCCAGGGCGGCGAGGGCGAGCAAATTGAAGCTGTGCACCGGCTCAGCGGCCTGCGCGATCGCCCGGGCCCCCTCCAGGTCGGCCGCCGCGTGGGTGGCCACCAACTGCTCGGGCGACAGCATCCGCAGGTCGCTCGTGAAGTAGAGCATCAGGATGGCGATCAGCATCAACACCGACCCGAGCAGCGTGTAGAGGAAGAACTTGATCGCCGCGTACTCCCGCCGCGGCCCGCCCCAGATGCCGATCAGGAAGTACATCGGCAGGAGCATCACCTCCCAAAACACGTAGAACAGGAAGAAGTCGAGCGAGACGAACACCCCGAGCATGCCGGTTTCGAGGAGCAGGAACAGCACGTGGTACGCCTTCACGTGCTTCGTGATCGGCCAGCTCGCGGCACAGGCCAGCATCGAGAGGAACGTGGTCAGCACGACCAGCGGCATGCTGATTCCGTCCACCCCGAGCAGATAGTCGATGCGAAACGCCGGAATCCAGGGACGATTGACGACCAGCTGCATCCCGGCCTCGCCGATCTCGAACTGGGCAGGCCCGCGAGCACCGAACAGCCCTGGCCAGGCCATCCAGAGTGACAGCAGAAACACCACCGCGGTCGTGGCAAGCGCGATCCAGCGAATCGCCTCCTCCCGGGCCTTGGGGATGATCGGCAGCGAGAGCACCGCCGCGACCACTGCCGGCAGGAAGACAATCGTCGTGAGGGGCCAGAAGGCAGGCTGCGAGAGGGCGTCGGCGGAAGTCATGGTCTGGATCCGTTGCGAAGCGAGTCGAAGGGTGTGGGAGCGAAACGGGCTCAGCCGGCGACAGAACTGCGGAGCGCCGCCGAGGCCAGGACAAACAGGGCCACCGTGCCGAGAACGATGAACACGACATATTGCCGCAGCCGGCCCGTCTGGAGTCCGCGGAGCTTGAGCCCGGTGTTCCAGGTGGCACTGGCGGTGGCGTTGACGAGCCCGTCGACGATCGTGCGATCGATCCAGGCATCGATCCCGGCGAGCTGTCGGGCAGCCCAGGCCACCCCGTCGATCAGTTTGTCGATCAGGCCACGGTCGACCGCAGAGGCCAGGCTCGCGACGCCGAGCGTCGGCTTCACGAACACAAGATCGTAGAGTTCGTCGAAGTACCACCGGCCGGCCAGGAAGGAGTAGATCGGCCGAAACACCGTGGCGACCAACTCGGGCGAGATCACCTTCCAAAGATACATGAGGGCCGCGAGCAGCACGCCGGCTATGGCCGTGGCAAACGCGGTGAGGGTGGCCGTGACATGAACCGCCCCTTCGTGGCTTTCGTGCTCGGCCGGGAAATGGAGCGACTGACCGAACACGAAGCCCCCTTCCAGGCCTGCGGCGGTACCCGCCGGCCGGGCCTGTTCGAGCAGATTGGCGATACCGAGGCCGCCCGGCAGGGCCCAGCCCGCCACGACCGCCATCACCGCGAGCACCACCAGCGGTGTCACCATCACGTTCGGCGACTCATGGGCATGCTCCGCCACATGGTGATCCCGGGGCTCCCCCGCGAAGGTCATGAACCAGAGCCGAAACATGTAGAAGGCGGTGATGAAGGCCCCGCCCGCCACGACCCAGTAGAGAATCCGATGGCCGGGGTTCGCGTTGGCGAAGGACAGGGCCTGGGCCAGGATCGAATCCTTGGAATAGTAGCCCGAGAGGCCGACCACGAAGGGCACGCCGGCCCCGATGATCGCCAGGCAGCCAACGAGCATCGTGTAGGCGGTCCAAGGCATCACCCTCGCAAGGCCGCCCATCTTTCGCATGTCGTTCGTGTGACAGGCATGAATGACGGAGCCTGAGCAGAGGAACAGGAGGCTCTTGAAGAAGGCGTGGGTGACGAGGTGGAACAGGCCGGCCACCCAGCCGCCGACACCCAGGGCCAGCATCATGTAGCCCAGCTGACTGACGGTGGAATACGCAAGCACCCGCTTGATGTCGTTGGCCACGAGGGCGATCGTGGCCGCGATGAAGAGCGTGATCCCGCCGACATACGCGATCACGAGCAGCACGTCGGGCGAAAGCACCGGAAAGAACCGGCCCACGAGATAGACGCCGGCCGCCACCATCGTGGCCGAATGCACGAGCGCCGAGACGGGAGTCGGCCCTTCCATCGCGTCGGGGAGCCAGACGAACAGCGGAAACTGGGCACTCTTGCCGACGCAGCCGCAGAAGATGCCGATGCCTGCGATGAACAGGAGCCAGCGGCCCATCCCCATGCCCCGCCAATCGGGAATCCGGGACGCGACCTGGCTGGCGGCATCCGCCGGGGCGGAGGCGTGCTCGGCGGCGATCGCCGCGACCTCTGAGCCAGCGGCGGCAGCGACCATCCCGTCGGGCACCTGAAGCAGGTGCCCCGTCTCCGCCGGCCGAAACTCACTGAACAGACCGGGCCTGAGCTGCTCGTGGCCATCCGGGCCGACGTCTTTGGTGTCGGCGAAGGAGAGGGTGCCCAAGGCACCCCAGAGGGCCATCAGGCCGATCAGCATGCCGAAGTCGCCCACCCGATTGACGATGAAGGCCTTGTTGGCCGCCGTGGAGGCGGACTTCCGCTCATAGTAGAAGCCGATCAGAAACCAGGAGCAGATCCCGACAAGCTCCCAGAAGATGAAGACCATCGCCAGATTGCCCGCGATCACGATCCCGAGCATCGAGAAGCAGAAGAGGGACAGGGCCTGAAAGAACCGGCAGAACCGGCCAGGCCGGTGGAGGTGATGGCCGTCGGCGAGGTGCACTTCGTGATCGGTGACATCATGGAGCTCGTCGTGCATGTAGCCCGACGCATACACATGGATGCAGGTGGCAATGAAGGTCACCACCACGAACATCAGCACGGTCAACGCATCGACGTAGTAGCCGATCGAGAGCCTCAGTCGCCCGCCCTCGTAGAGCGTGTACCAGTCGCCGGAGTAGGCGACCGGGAGGGCGGGCTCGCCGTGGGCATCGCCGGGACCGTGGTCTGCGGCATGCTCCGCTTCGTGGCCATGGTCGGCCGCAGCATGGTCGGAGGCGGCCGCAGCGGAATGGTCATCGGCCGGGGCGTGCGCGGAGGCATGGCCATAGTGGGCGGCCGGCCGCACGGGATGACCGCCCAGCCAGACCACGAAGGCGGTGAGCGAAAGCACGAGCGAGGTGACGATCGCGGCCGTGGCCACCCAGGCGGCGTTGCGACCATGGGGCCCCATCCGGGGGCCGAAGAACAGAATTGCCACGAACGACACCAGCGGCGTCAGCCAGGCAAGCCCGAGCAGCAGCGGAAGTTGGGCGGCGAGATCCATCGGCGGCGCAATCAGCCCTTGAGGTCGTCGGCCCGATCAACATCGACCGTGGCGTGGTTGTTGTAGAAGTTGAGCGTGATCGCCAGGGCGACGGCAGCCTCGGCCGCGGCCAACAGGATCACGAACACGGCGAACACCTGGCCGTCGAGCCCGAGCGGCCGCCCCCCTTCACCCGCCAGGTAGGTCGAGGCAAAGGCGACGAAGTTCACATTGGCGCCGTTGAGCACCAACTCGATTCCCATCAGCACCCCGAGGGCGTTCCGCTTCGTCGCCATACAGGCAACACCGGCGGTGAACAGGACCGCTCCCACGACCAGGTAGTGCGCCACACTCACGGGAGCATCGATCAGCAGCCCGAAGAGCGGGGCGAAGGCGAATGACGCAGGAGGAGCGACGCCGATCATGCGGAACCTCCCGTCAGAACCGATCCGGAGCGTCTGCCGCGACCGATGGCCGCGTGCTCGGCCACCGAAGCAGGCGGCTCGACCGACGCGACCTGCTCAATCGCCCGCGGCACCTTTCGTCGCTTGGCCCGGGCCATGTAGGCAGCCCCTACCAGCACGACCAGCAGATGCACCGACACGATCTCGAACGGCAGGAGGTAGCCCACCCGCGGCTGCCGCACGGCCCCCTCAGGTGAATCCTCCACCCGCACGCCGACAAGGGCCATGCCCAACGGCGTGGCCGCCGGGGCCGAGGCCTGCATCCGGGCCGGCGCCCGCCAGGCGGGCACCGACAGACTGGCGAGCAGCAGCAGCCCGAACAGGGCCGCCCCCACCAGGCCGGCCACCACGCGATCGCCGCCGTCGGACCGGATCGCCACAAAGGGCGCCTGGGCCGTCAGCATCACGCCGAACACCAGCAGCACGAGCGTGCCACCGACATAGATCATCAACTGCATCGCCCCGACAAACTCGGCGCCCGCCAGGAAGAACAGGCCGGCCGTCGCCGCCAGCGAGACAACCAGATATAGGGCCATACGAACGACGTTGTCGGCCGCGACCACGGCCACCGCCGCGATGCAGGCGACGGCTGCGAACAGCAAGAACATCACGGAATGCCAATTGATGGCGGCCACCGGCAGCAGGAAGGTCGAAAGGGGCATCATGGCCGCACCTCCGCCACCTCTGAGCCAACCGGGGTCGTGGCAGCCTTGCGGCCACCAGGCCCTTCGAGCCAGCCTTCACGGATTTCACCGCCGGGACGCCCCACCCCCGGCATGATTCCGCCGGG
>JBJOHE010000402.1:0-4490 GCA_046047895.1 Planctomycetota bacterium
GCAGTCCAGGCAGCGGTTTTTTTTGACAACTCCCGGCTGCGTGCCAGAGTTGGGGTGGATCGGTGACCCTGGTCGCCCGTCCACCGCCGGCCCCACTCCGGCGGCCTCCTCACGTTCCCGCCCCTCCTCCCGTGGAGATCGTCGCCATGCCCCGCCACTTCGCCCTGCCCCTCTTCGGCAGTCTCACCGCCCTCCTCTTCATCGCCGCCTCAGCCGATGCCGGCTTCCGTCACCGCCATGCCGTCGAGCCCGGCTGCGGCTGCGAGCCTTCCTGCGTTGAGCCCGGCTGCTCGGCCTTCGAGCCCACCTGCGGTGCCGTCGAGCCGACCTGCGGAGCTGCCCCCTGCTGCCCGACCCAGCCCTGCATCAAGTATCACCACAAGCACGCCCACCGGCACAAGCATGGCTGCGGCTGCTGCGCTGAGCCGACCTACGAGACGGTGCTGACCCCCACGAGCCCCGAAACCTGCCGCACCGTGTCGGTTCCCGTCTGCCTGCCCGCCTGCTGCCAGGGCTGCCCCTGCGAGAGCTCGCGGTGCACGCTGCTCGGCTGCGGCCAGGTGCGGTATGACTACGCCTGCGGCTGCTCGGTGATCGTCCGCTTCCAGAAGTGCGGCGACATCCTCGTGATCTACGAGGGGTTCTGAATATACGGCTGCCGGGCCATCCATGGCCCCGGCAGCCTTGGCGAGGCGGAGGGCGAGCCAAGGTCGCCCTCGCCTCGCGCGGCCGCCTTCCGGGCGGCCGTTTTTATGCGCCTCCCATGGCGGGGCTCCCTCGACTCTGCAAGTCGGGATCGAGGTGGGACCGCCTGGGGGCACGCAACGCGAGGCTTTGCCTCGCTGCGTGCCGCTGTCGGGATTCCCCTCGCCTCGCGCGGCCGCCTTCCGGGCGGCCGTTTTTGTGCGCCTCCCATGGCGGGGCTACCTCGACTCTGCAAGTCGGGATCGAGGCGGGCGGGCCTGGGGCACACGGCACGAGGCTTTGCCTCGCTGCGTGCCGGGGGCGTCACTCGCCGCGGCGAAGCCGGGTGAACAGGTTGCGGTAGTCGCTCGGCCGCACGGTAAAGACGGTCGTCGAGACGTTGTCGATTATGTCCGCCTTGCCGTCGAGGTCTTCCTCGATCACCACCATCTCGGATTCATCGCCCCTCTGCGGCGCATCGGCGATACCTGTCGGGCTCGCCGTCTGGTCAGCCTCGGAACCGCCAGGCGTTGATGGGCTCGCGCTGGAGCCGGCGTCGGCGTGAACCTGATCCTCGCGGCCGAACGTGGCCAGCAGCCGTCCAAGCGTCTGCCCCTCGCGGCTCGCCACCTGCCTGCAGTCGCGGAAGTCATCCGGCCCATCCATGCAATACCGGTCGGGGCCGCCCTCCTCTCGCTCAAACAAGGCCTCGAACGGATCAGCTGAACCGTCAAACACGAGCTCCACGTCGGGGCCGCCGAAGGGATCGCCGGCCGATGCCGGCCGGCCGGGCATGTCGGCATCCTCGAACTCGGCGAACTCGACCGCACCACCACCGTCGTCGCTGCCGCCAAACTCGACCACCCCGTAGCCGTCGTCGGTGAAGTCGCCAGCGGAGTCGTCGGCGAGGTCGGCCTGGTCGGCCGGCAGGTCGAACCCGGAGGAGGAGTGGCTCAGCCCGCTCGGAGCCGGCAGCCGCTGGATGTCTCGCCAGGCGGCGGCGATGTCGGCGGCCGTCACCAGCCGGTCGCTCTCGGCTACGAGCACGAGCGCGTGGTCGCAGACCTGATTGATCAGCCGGGGCACGCCCTCGGTCACCTGAAACACGGCGTCGTCACTGCCCGCCGCGAAGAGCTGGTCCCACTCGAGCCCCGCAGCCCTCACCTGGGTGCGAAGGTAGGCCATCGTCTCGGCATGATCGAGGGGCTCGAGGTATCCGCGGACGGCCACCCGCTGGGCGAGGCTCGCCATCCGTGGGCCGCCGAGCAGCTCGTCGAGCCGGGTGCTCCCAGCCAACACGAGGTGGACTGCCGGCAGGGGCGTGGGCACGTTCGTCAGAAGCCGCAGCTCCTCGATCAGCCGCGTCGGCAGCGTGTGGGCCTCGTCGACCAGGATCACCAGGCCGGCGCCGGCCGCGGCCAGCCCCCGGATCCGTTCCACGATCGAGATCCTGAGTTCCGTCTCATCGACCCCGCGGTAGGGCTCGCCGATCGCCGCCATGATCGCCTGCCAGAGCGCCCGCCGCGTGCAGATGCTCGCGCCGGTGAGGAGGGCCACGTCGAAGTCGTCGCGGACCTGCTCCGCCAGCTTCAAGAGCAGCAGCGACTTGCCGGTGCCGGGCTGCCCCACCACCAGCGCCGCCCCCTCGGCCCGCCGGATGCAGCGCTCGATCCCCTTGAGCGCTCCGTCGATCTCGGCGGCGGGGTGATAAAACTGCGTCCGCGGGGAGGCCATGAAGGGACGACTCGAGGGGTGCCGGCTGGGAACGTGCATCAGGGGAACGCCAGAGGAGATCACGCGGCCGCACCGAGCCGGGCCGGACAAAGAGTGGTTTCGTCAATCGGCCGGCGGTTCCTGCACCGCCCGGTCCGCCCGTAGACTGTTCCGATCAGGAAACCGGCAGGCCTGCGCTCGGTCGCAGCGAATGCGCCGGCTGATCATGTCTCATGGCGAGAGTCCTCTGTCGATGGCCCAGCCGCTGTTTCGCGTGAAGATCTGCGGGGTGACCTCCGTGGCCGATGCGGCCGTCGTGGCGGAAGCGGGCGCCGATGCGATCGGCTTCAACTTTGTGCCAGGGTCGCCCCGGGCGGTCGCAGCGGCGACCGCTGCAGCAGCCCGGCGACAGCTGCCCGAGGGGGTGCTGGTGGTTGGTGTGTTCGCCGGGATGGCGGCCGCGGAGATCCTCGCCCTGGCATCCGAAGTGGGCCTCGATGCCGTTCAACTCCATGGGCATCTCGAGGGCGCAGGGCCGGCCGTCGACCCTCCTTCTCTCTGCGGAGCCTTTGCCGAACTGCCGGGCCTCCGGATCATCAGGGCAGTTCGGATGGGCCCCGACGGGCTGGCTGCGGCCCGGCGGTGGATCGCGGCGGCGGAGTCGGCAGGCCGAGCCCCGGACATGGTGATCGTGGACGCCGGCGTGCCGCGGGATGCCGCCGGGGGGCTGCTCGGCGGCACGGGGCACCGGGTCGACTGGCAGGCTTTGGCCCGCGAGGCAGATCTCGGCCTGCCCATGGCCCTGGCCGGGGGACTGACCCCGGCGAACGTCGCACAGGCGATCGCCGCGACCGGGGCCCGCGGGGTCGACACCGCCAGCGGCGTGGAATCGGCCCCTGGCCGCAAGGATCCCGAGCTTATTCGGGCCTTCGTGGCAGCGGCCCAGGCGGCTCTCGGAGCCGCCGCCTGAACCCTGTGCGGAACCGCCCAACCCGCTAAGATACGGTCGCAAACTACGTCGGCTTTGGTACGCGGCCTGCCTGGCCGCGGCTGGCTTTTTTCCCGCCCTGGAGGTCTTCCGTGTCCCACGTCGAAACCCGTCTTCCTTATAAGGTCGCTGATCTCTCGCTCGCTGAGTGGGGCCGCAAGGAAATCCGCCTCGCCGAAAACGAGATGCCCGGCCTGATGGCCCTGCGGGAGAAGTATGGGCGGACGAAGCCGCTCGCCGGTGCCCGGATCGCCGGCTGCCTCCACATGACGATCCAGACCGCCGTCCTGATCGAGACGCTCAAGGAACTCGGGGCCGAGGTCACCTGGAGCAGCTGCAACATCTTCTCCACCCAGGACCACGCCGCTGCGGCGATCGCCAAGGCCGGGATTCCCGTCTACGCCTGGAAGGGCATGAACGACGAGGAGTTCGACTGGTGCATCGAGCAGACGCTGTTCTTCCCCGACGGCGAGCCGCTCAACATGATCCTCGACGACGGCGGTGACCTCACCGCGATGGTGCACCAGAAGTTCCCCGAACTGCTCGGTGGCATCCGGGGCCTCTCGGAGGAGACCACCACGGGCGTTCACCGGCTCTACCAGATGCATGAGAACGGCGAGCTCAAGCTCCCGGCGATCAACGTCAACGACTCCTGCACCAAGAGCAAGTTCGACAACCTCTACGGCTGCCGGGAAAGCCTGGCCGACGGCATCAAGCGGGCCACCGACGTGATGGTGGCCGGCAAGGTGGTGGTCGTGGCCGGCTACGGCGACGTCGGCAAGGGCTCGGCCCACGCCATGAAGTCGCTGGGAGCCCGGGTGATCGTCACGGAGATCGACCCGATCAACGCCCTCCAGGCCGTCATGGAAGGCTTCGAAGTGACCACGATGGAAGAGGCGGCTCCGCGGGGCCAGATCTTCGTCACGGCCACTGGCTGCCGGGATGTCATCCGGGGTGAGCACCTGGCCGTGATGCCCAATGATGCGATCGTCTGCAACATCGGTCACTTCGATCTGGAGATCGACGTGGCCTGGCTCGAGAACACGAAGGGCATCAAGAAGGTCGAGATCAAGCCCCAGGTGGACCGCTACACCCTGCCCTCGGG
>JBJOHE010000403.1:0-5960 GCA_046047895.1 Planctomycetota bacterium
AGGCCGCCATCACGTGGAGCGGGTCGACCAGCTTCACGCCGGGGGGCACGTAGAGCACGGCACTTGCCCGATGAAACGCGGCGTGGAGGGCGGCGAACCAGTCGCTGCCGCCGTCGATCACCGAGCACCACCAGGGCTCGAGTTCGGTGGGGAGTTCGGCGAGCACGGTTTCAGCGGCGCCGAACCGCACGCCTTTCGCCGCGACGGCTGGGTCGAGTTCGGCCCGGATCACGTGGCCGTCAAGCGAGCCAAACCGACCGCAGAATCGGCCGCCGCCTGCCGGTTGGCAGGCCTCCTCAGGAAAACACTCGACCCCCCCATCTCCAGACTCGATGGCCTCGGCGAGCAGCCCCTCCGGCAGTTCGGCGGAGGCGGGAAGGTCTCGCAGGCCCCAGGCAGCCGGACGGAAGGCCCGGATGTCGGTCCGCATCCAGGTCTCACTGCGACGGTCGGGCAGTCCGAGCCCGCGCAGTCGCTCGAAACCATGCCGCCGGCGGTCGGTCACCCAGCCGGGCTCATGGCCGGCAGTAATCAGTGATTCAAGGGCCGCGGCATCGAATCCGGAGGCGGCGGGAGCGGAACTGGGAGCGGCTGTGGTCATACTGGTGGGATGGGGCTGTGCGGGAAGACGTTTGGACGGGAGAAGGGCGGGATCAGCCCACCGAGCCTTCCATTTGGAGCTGGATCAGCTTGTTCATCTCAACGGCATATTCCATCGGCAGCTCCTTGACGAGCGGCTCGATGAAGCCTCCCACGATCATGGCGCTCGCCTCGGCTTCCGTGAGGCCGCGGCTCATCAGATAGAAGAGCTGCTCCTCGCCGATCTTGGAAACGCTCGCCTCGTGGCCGATCGACACGTCCTGTTCCTCGATCTCGATGTAGGGGTAGGTGTCGCTCCGACTCTTGTCGTCGAGAATCAGGGCGTCACAGACCACGCTCGACTTGCTCTTGGTCGCCCCGGGCTCGACCTTCACCAGCCCGCGATAGCTCGCGCGGCCACCATTCTTTGAAATGCTCTTCGACACAATCCGGCCGCTGGTGCGCGGGGCCGCATGCACGATCTTCGCACCGGCATCCTGATGCTGGCCGGCCGAGGCGAAGGCGATCGACAGGATCTCGCCGCGAGCGCCCGGCTCCATCAGGTAGACGGCCGGATACTTCATCGTCAGATGGCTGCCCAGGTTGCCGTCGATCCATTCCATCAGGGCGCCCTCGTAGGCCATCGCCCGCTTGGTCACGAGGTTGTAGATGTTGTTGGCCCAGTTTTGGATCGTGGTGTAGCGGCAGCGGCCATGCTTCTTGACCACGATTTCGACGACGGCCGAGTGGAGACTCTCGGTGGAATACATCGGTGCCGTGCAGCCCTCGACGTAATGCACCTGGGCCCCCTCGTCGACGATGATCAGCGTCCGCTCGAATTGGCCCATGCTCTCGGCATTGATCCGGAAGTAAGCCTGGAGCGGAAACTCGATCGAGACGCCCTTCGGCACGTAGATAAAAGATCCGCCCGACCAGACGGCCGAGTTGAGGGCGGCAAACTTGTTGTCGCTTGGGGGGATGATCTTTCCGAAGTATTCCCGCAGGAGGTCGGGGTGCTCCCGAACGGCGGTGTCGGTGTCGGTAAAGATCACGCCCTTCTTCGCCAGGTCTTCCTGGAGCGAGCCGTAGACGACCTCGCTCTCGAACTGGGCCTTCACGCCGGCGAGAAACTTCCGCTCCGCCTCCGGGATGCCGAGCCGGTCGAAGGTCTGCTTGATCGCATCGGGCACCTCTTCCCAGGTCTTGCCCTGCTGCTCGGCCGGCTTGAGGTAGTAGTAGATGTCCTGGAAATCGACGCCGATCCGGCCGCCCCAGGAGGGCATCGGCTTCGACTCGAAGATCGCCAGCGACTCGAGGCGGAAATCCCGCATCCAGGCGGGTTCCCCCTTCATCTCGGAGATCTGCGTGACGATCTCGGCGTCGACCCCCTTTCGGGCCTTGAACACGGCCGGGGCATCGGTGCGGAAGTCGTACTTGTTGATCTCGCCGAGATCCTCGGTGGTCGAGCCTTCAAGTCCAGTCGCCATGGCCGTCTCCTTCGTCACAGATCGCAGGGGTTGATGGGTGAACCGCGGCTTGGTCGCCTGATCAGGCAGACGCTGGCTCGGCCTTGGCGTCTTCCAGGGCCCGCTCGGCTGCGGCAGCCTCGGGGTAGGCGGCCCGGATCCGCTCGTAGCCTCGCTTGTGCAGTTCCGCGGCCAGTTCCGGGCCGCCCGATTCGACGATCCGGCCGCCGAGCATCACATGCGTTCGCAGGGGCACGTTGTGTTCGAGCAGCTGCTCGTGGTGGGTGATGATCAGGATCCCCATCTGCTCGCCGCCGATCCGGGCGATGCTCTGGCTGGCGAGCCGGACGGCATCGGCGTCGAGACCGCTGTCGGTCTCGTCGAGGATCGCAAACCGCGGCTGAAGCATCGCAAGCTGCAGGATTTCCGCCCGCTTCATTTCGCCGCCGGAGAAGCCGTCATTGACATACCGCCGGGCAAACTCGGAATCCATCGACAGTTCCGCCATCTTCGCCTTGAGTTCGGAGCGAAACTCCTTCATCGGCATCAGATCTTCCCCTTCCTTGCGGTCGGGGTTGCGGACGTTGGTCACCGCATGGCGGAGAAACTCCGCCAGCCGGACTCCTGGAATCGCCATCGGCCGTTGAAAGGCGAGGAAGATGCCATGCCGGGCTCGTTCATCGGGCTCCATTGCGAGCACGTCGTGTCGCGTGCCGTCGGCGTCGACGATTTCGATCGAACCGCCGGTCACCTCGTAGCCCGGATGGCCCATGATCGCGTACCCGAGCGTGCTCTTGCCCGAGCCGTTGGGCCCCATCAGCGCGTGGGTCTCCCCGCGGCCGATTTCGAGATCGACGCCCCGGAGAATCTCCTGGCCATCCACGCTGACGTGGAGATTCTTGATCACGATCCGATCCGAGGGCTGGCTCATGCTGAGGTGGTCCTGCTGGCGGGGGGATTCGAGGAAGGGGAGAGGCGGGCGACGGAGGCCGCGGTTCAGCCCGTGAGTTTTTGGTGATCGAACACGAGTTCATCGCGGGCGACGGCCGGCGCGACATACCCGGAGTGGTGCGGCACGGGTAGCTCGTCGGCCATCTTGCCCGGCCGGCCCTTCTGCTTGGCGATCCGCTGGCCGAGGATCTTGTCTTGGATTCGCATCAGACCTTCGAGCAGGCTCTCCGGCCGCGGCGGACAACCGGGAACGTAGACATCAACGGGCACGACGAGATCAACGCCCTTCACCACGTGGTAGCCCCACTTGAAGTACGGGCCGCCGCCCGTGGTGCAGGCTCCCATCGCGATCACGAATTTCGGGTCGGGCATCAGGTTGTAGAGTCGGCGGACGCGGCTGGCCATCTTGTAGGTGACCGTGCCGGCCACGATCATCAGGTCGGCCTGCCGCGGCGTGGCCCGGAATGCGCCGGCGCCGAATCGGTCGAGGTCGTAGCGGCTTGCCCCGGCCGCCATCATTTCGATCGCACAGCAGGCGAGTCCGAAGGTCATCGGCCAGATGCTCGACTGCCGGGCCCAGTTGATCGCCTGCTCGACGGTGGTGAGCACGAGGTTCTCCTCGAACCGGCCCTCGATCCAGGGGCGGCCGCCGGTGGCATGGGGAACGGTGGGCGGCTGGAGGGTCGTAATGGACATGACAGAGGGCTCCGGTGCGGGGCTCGTGGGCAGGGGCGATGTTTTTTCGTTCAACCGTGCGGCATTCGACGCGTTAACTCTCGGACGTGCAAGCCCCGCCGCCAGCGTGCTCGGCGACGAAGCGGCAGGCACTCGTCCCATCGAGCCGACATTCAGCCAACTGGACGGGGCTGCCGAGGAGTTCCTGGAGCATCAGCCGCTCGGCGGCACAGATGCCTCGGTCTTCATCCGCGAGGTCGGGGTAGGGGCAGGAGCGGGTCGTGAGCACCGGGAGGGGCCCGTGCTCCACCGAACAGCTGATGTCGCGGTCGCGAAGGAATGCGGCAACGCTTTCGAGCCGCTCGGTCGTCGTGCCGCCCGTCACCCGCTCTTGGCACTCGGCGGCCAGAGCCGCGCCGATCCTGCCGATGAGCCCGGACCGAACCTCGGGATCACGGATCCCACGGATTTCCCGCCACAGCACGAAGGCGAGGTCTTTGAAATTGTCGCCACCCACCCGACGGCCGGCCGCCGTGAGGCTGTAGGCGTGGGATGGCCGACCCCGCGGTTTCGCGACGGCAACCCGCTCGATGAGGCCCGACCGCATGAGCCGGTCGAGCCGCTGGCGGACGGCGGTGGCTGTCACCCCCAGGTTCTCGGCCAGATCGCCCACTTCCAGCGACGGTTGGAGCCGGAGCAGCTCGATCAGGGCCGCGTCGGTGGCCCGGGGTTCTGGATGGTCGGAGGCAGATGACATAGCCTTACTATAGCCAATCTCGCATTTTCGACAATTGTGATTGTGAAAAACTTCCGTCGGTGTGGAGCGAACGCGATGCGAGAAGCCCCGACCCCCCCGCCCCCTCTCACTGACAGCGGCTGGTTTTGGGCGGCCGCCTTCGCACTGATGGCTGTGATTGGCCTGGCCGTGATCGGCCCGAAGTGGGACTGGCGACAGCGGCAGCTCGAGGGCCGGTTTCTGGGCCGGCAGGAGGCAGCCGTGGAGCGGGAGCGGCGGGCGGCAGGCCTCAGCCCGGTCGACCTGGCCGACGCAGCGATCGACCGCGAGGTCGCCGCACCTGGGCGGATCGTGCCCCAGTGGACCCTGCTTACGCTGGCCGTGGCCGGCCTCGTCGGTTCCTGCGGCATGCTCTGGCGGGAACGGCGCCGGCCAGAATGAGGGCTCCAAGCACCGCCTGGAGCCCGGGCTCGGGCACGGGATGATTCGCGTAGGCGAGCGAGTCGACCGTGAGCGTCGCCACGTTGCCGGTCGAATTCAGCCCATTGAACATGAAGGCATCGATCGAGGTTCCGTCGGGCAGGCCGGCCTTGGCGAGGCCCGAGTGCGCCAGGCTGCCATCGACCCAGAGATCCCAACTGTTGGCCGCGAGCGTGCCCCCGGCGTAGGCGACCGCCGCCGCCGAATTGTTTCCGTAGATCGTGAGCTGATAGGCCGTGTCTTGCACCAGCAGCGGCACGTTTGTGGTCAGCCAGCTTCCACTCGACGAAAGTCTGGTGGTGGCCAGGCTTCCTTCGCTCCCGAAGTTCCACCGGAGGCCGGCGAAGGTCTCGGCTGTGGCGAACGAGTTGTTGTTTGCGAAGCTCCCGCCGTTGCCGGCCAGGAGATACCACGAGCCGCTCGCCCCGCCGGTGAACTCGAGCGACATGTCGAGCGTGAACAACTCGGTGCCGGCGAAGCCGTCGATCGAGAACTTGTTGACCGATGTGCTGGATGGGGCCGTCGCCTCGAGCACCGAGCCGCTGCCCGGATTCACCAGAGCGAATTGACCACCACCGGTGCCGACCCGCACCCGGGCGGTGCCCCCGTCTGCCGGTGGAGCGGGGAGAAACGACGTGCTCTCGCCACTCGTGAATACGCCGGTGGTCTGGCCGAAGTCGTACATCCAAATCGTGTCGGCCGATGCCGACGCGGTGATCAGGACCGCTGCGAGAAGGGCTGCCGGGCAGCCAGCGATCGATCGTGCCGTCATGAGCGGATCCTCCGGAGAACGGGTTTGAGCAGGTGCTCGAACCCGCGTGGCTGGGGAACCCCGCGAAAACGCGGCCGTCGGTATGGCCTCCGTGCAGCTTCCCGCACGGCGACAAGAGGGGGCCTGAGAAGGCCGTCTTATCCCTCGGGCGAGGAGTCCGACGAATCAAACCCTAGCCACATGCTGCAGACGTCGCAACGAATCGGTGGTGATTGGCAGGAGCAGGGTCGGCCCGCTCGCTTGCCGGCGGTGCGGTCAGGGCGCGAGCCGCTCGATGGTCCAGCCGTCCGAGGCCTCGCGG
>JBJOHE010000404.1:0-7441 GCA_046047895.1 Planctomycetota bacterium
ATGCCGATGCTTGTGGCGCTGGGCTGGGTCATGTCCCGCCCGGAGGGGGTTGGGCCGGAGCGGGCTGATCTCCTCCTCGTGTTTTTTTATCTGCTCATGCTTGCCACGGACATTCTGCTGAACATGATGGGAGGGCCTGAACCCCCTCCCGACCGCCGCCCCACGACTTCGAATTGACGGCGGCGGCCGGCTTGCACCACACTCTCCGACCTCCCGCCTGCACGTCTCCTTGAATTCCGGCCGAGATGTCTGACCACAACCCGATCTACCACCTCAAAGACGCCTACTACTTCGAGGTGCCAAAGCCGCTCTGGCGGCAGGGCTGGAAATCGCTCGACGAGGTGCCTGCCTTCCTGCGGGCGCCATTCGAGGTCGACGGGGCCACCATGCCGAGCGTGGCGGAATTCAATGCCGCGATGGACGGCAAGATTCTGATTCCGCAGCCGTTCGGCACGCTCGACAGCCTCTATGAGAAGAAGTCGGGCTTCTGCATCTCGAAATACATGATTCTCGAGCTGCTCGTGGGGCTCGTGCTCTTTCTCGTCTTCAGCCGACTCGCGAAGCAGCTCTCCGCCGGCGGCCCGCCCCGGGGCTGGTTCGCGAACCTGTTCGAGACGTTCGTGCTCTTCATCCGCGATCAGATCGCCCGGCCGGCGATCGACTCGCATGACCACGACCACGGGCACGGTCATGGGGATCACGACAGCCACGGAGGCCACGGCCATTCCGGTCACGGGGCTGTCGCCGCCGTCGCCCACGAGGGGGATCGGTTTGTGCCGCTCCTGCTCACGCTCTTCTTTTTCGTGCTCGGCTGCAACCTGCTCGGGATGGTGCCCTGGGCCGGCTCGCCAACCGCATCGTTTTCGGTCACGCTCGCCCTGGCGGGCGTCACTCTCGCCACCGTCGTCATCGCCGGGATGATGAAGTTTGGGCCGGTCGGCTTTTTTGTGAACCAGGTGCCGAGCATGGATCTGCCATTGCCGCTGGCGATCATCCTCAAGCCGATGATCTTCGCCATCGAGCTGCTCGGCCTGCTGATCAAGCACCTGATTCTGGCCGTCCGGCTGCTGGCCAATATGGTGGCCGGCCATCTGGTGCTGCTCGGCATCATGGGTCTGATCACGGCCGCGGCGAGCTACTCGCTCGGCATGTGGGCGACCGTGACGGGCATCAGCGTGGTGAGCAGCGCGCTTTTCAGTGTGCTCGAGCTCTTCGTCGCCTTCCTGCAGGCCTATATTTTCACCTTCCTTTCGGCTCTCTTCATTGGCGCGTCGGTTCACCAACATTAGGCTTGTCGCCGCGGTGGCTCGGCCGTTTGCAACCAACTTGTTTTCTGTCCCGATTTCCCGGACGTCCGTCCGGTTCCTCGTTTTCCCAGGAGCTTCTTCTCGCATGATCCGCTCGCTCTTTTCCGTCCGTTCGCTGTCCGTCGTGGCCGCAGTGGCGCTCACCGTGGTGCTTTCCGGCGTGGCTTCGGCCCAGGAGGCCACGGAGGCCGGTCATTCGCTCATCAACCTGACCAGCGCCTTCGCTGTGGGTCTCGTCGTGATCGGCGCCGCCTTCGGCATCAGCCGGCTCGCCTCGGCTGCCTACGAGAGCATGGCCCGGCAGCCTGAGGCCGCCGGCACGATCAACACCGCCATGATCATTGCGGCGGCCCTCATCGAAGGCTTCACCTTCTACGCGCTGTTCATCTGCTCCTCGAAGTGAGGCAGCGGCCGCCCGTCGCGGCCCTGCTCGATCCGGCCGGGCGGGGTGGGAGCGTCGCTCCCACCTCCGTCCGGGTGATTTCTTGGTGTGGTGCTCCGATTCGCTTTCTCATTCGAGCTTCCATGAATTCGCCGATGCGTTCGCTGGTTTGGTATCGGGCCGCCGGTCGTGGTCCGTGGGTTGTGGCGGCGGTGGCCGCGATGCTCGTCGTGGCCTTCCCGGGATCGCCGCAGGTCGCAATGTCGGCGGATCCGGCGGTCGAAGCCCATGATGGGCACGACGAACATGGCGGGCACGGGCACGGCCCCGAAATCGGCCACAATCTGCCCGCCGGCGTGGCCGCCAAAGACTTTGAGAGCCCGGCCTGGTTTCAGACCGATCTCGCGCTCTGGTCGTTCGCCGTCTTCGTGCTGCTGATGCTGCTGCTGACGAAGTTCGCCTGGAAGCCGATCATGGACGGGCTCGAAAAGCGGGAGCAGGGGATCGCCGACACGATTGCCGCGACCCAGCGAGCCCACGACGATGCCAAGAAGATGCTGGCCTCCTATGAGCGACGGCTGGCCGAGGCCTCCGATGAGGTTCGTGGGCTGCTCGAGGAGGCCCGGCGGGATGCCGAGGCCACCAAGCAGTCGATCGTGGCCGAGGCCCGCAAGGCAGCCGAAGACGAACAGGCCCGGGCGAAGCGGGAGATCGGGCTCGCCACTGACGACGCCCTCTCCAAGATCGCCGAGCGGGCGGGCGAACTCGCGGTTGATGTCGCCGGCAAGTTTCTCCGGCAGAAACTCTCGGCCGACGATCAGCAGCAGTTGATTCGTGAGTCGGTCGCCTCCATCCGTTCCGCACCAAGCGTCAACTAACCCGAGTCCCGCCGCCTCCCGTAGGTTTCAGTTTCCCCCATGGCCGATGCCCCCGCAGCCGCCGACCGCTCCCAGGCCGTCGATATCTCCGTTGAGCGAGTCGCCCGGGTGTATGCCCAGGCGATTCTCGAGGCGGCCGACAAGAAGAATTGTCGGGGCGAGGTGATCGAGGAACTCGAGAGCCTCGTGCGGGACGTGCTTCCCAAGGTGCCCCGGGCCGGCGAGGTGTTTGCGTCGCCTAAGGTGCCGGTCGAAGCGAAGCAGGCTGTGATCGACCGGATCGCGGCCGGCCGGATGCTGTCCACAACTGTCCATGCCCTGCACGTGCTTGCACGCCATGGGCGGCTGGGCATCGTGGCCCAGGTGGCCGCCGCGGCCCGCGGGCTCGCTGACGAGCTTTCCGGGCTCCAGTCGGCTCGGTTCACCACGGCCACCCCGCTCTCCGACGACGAGCAGCGGCAGCTCGTCGCCGAGGTGGAGCAGGCCGTTGGCGCCAGGCTTTCCCCTGAATTCGCCGTCGATCCCGAGATGATCGGCGGGCTCGTCGTGAAGATCGGCGACACCGTCTACGACCAATCCATCGCCACCGGGCTGGCCCGGCTGGGCGGTAATCTGCACAGGAGGACCATGCATGAAATTCAATACGGACGAGATCGCCTCACTGCTTCGTGAGGAGATTGATCGCTACGAGTCGGGGATCGACGTTCGCGAGGTCGGGCGGGTGCTCGAGGTGGGTGACGGCATCGCCCGCGTTTGGGGTCTGTCGGGTGTGATGGCCGGCGAAATGGTCGAGTTTCCCGGCGGCGTTACCGGCCTGGCCTTCAATCTCGAGGAAAACTCGGTCGGCGTGATCATTCTCGGCGACTACCTCAAGGTGACCGAGGGCGACGAGGTGAAGAGCACCGGCCGGCTGCTCTCCGTGCCCGTGGGCGACGCCGTGATCGGCCGCGTGCTCGATCCGCTCGGCAATCCGCTCGACGGCAAGGGGCCGGTCGTGACCGAACTCCGCCGTCCCGTCGAGACGCTCGCCCCCGGCGTGGCCGATCGTCAGCCGGTGCGGGAGCCGCTTCAGACGGGCATCAAGGCCGTCGACGCGATGACGCCGATCGGCCGCGGCCAGCGTGAGCTGATCATCGGCGACCGCAAGACGGGCAAGACCGCGATCGGGATCGACGCGATCATCAACCAGAAGAACACCGGCGTGAAGTGCTTTTACGTCGCGGTGGGCCAGAAGGACTCGTCAGTGGCCGTGGCGATCGACGTGCTGCGGAAGTACGGCGCCATGGACTACACCACGGTGATCGTGTCCGGAGCCTCGACCGCCGCCCCGCTGCAGTACATCGCGCCCTACTCCGGCACCGCGATGGCCGAGCACTTCATGTACAACGGCCAGCACGCGCTGATCGTGTACGACGATCTCTCGAAGCAGGCGGCCGCCTATCGGCAGCTCTCCCTGCTCATGCGACGGCCTCCCGGACGTGAGGCGTTTCCCGGCGACGTGTTCTACGCCCACAGCCGACTGCTCGAGCGGTCGGCGAAGCTTTCGGCGGAGAAGGGGGGCGGCTCGCTCACCTCGCTGCCGATCATCGAGACCCTCGAAGGCGAGGTTTCGGCCTATATTCCGACCAACGTGATCTCGATTACCGACGGCCAGATCTATCTCCAACCCGACTTGTTCTTCGCCGGCCAGCGGCCGGCCATGAACGTCGGCATCTCCGTCTCCCGCGTGGGCGGTGCCGCCCAAACGAAGGCGATGAAGAAGGTGGCCGGCGGCCTGCGGCTCGACCTCGCGAGCTTCCGCGAACTCGAGGCCTTTGCCCAGCTCGGCACCGACCTCGACGCCGCCACCCAGCAGCGGCTCGACCGCGGCTACCGGATGGTGGAGCTGCTCAAGCAGGGCCAATACGCCCCGATGGACGTGGTCGATCAGGTGCTCTCCATCTACGCCGGCACCCGGGGTCATCTCGACGATGTACCGCGGGAGAAGGTGGCCGACTGGGAGAAGTGCTTCCTGACCTTCGTTCGAGACCAGGTGCCCGAACTCCGCAATCGGATCGTCGAGACCAACGAGCTCGACGCCGAGGGCGAGCGGCAGCTGGAGGCGGCGATCGCGGAGTTCAAGCGGCAGCAGGCGGCCCAGTGCGCCGCCCAGGGCCGAGAGCCGGTGGCCGCCGGCCGCTGAGCCGCGGCGAGGAAGACACGACCAAGAAACGTAGGAACCAGCGGCGATGGCAAAGGCTCGGGCACTCGATCGACGGCGGAAATCGGTGCGGAACATCCGCAAGATCACCCGCACCATGGAGCTGATTGCCACCGCCCGGTTCAAGAAGGCGATGGATCGGTCGGTCGCGGCCCGCGACTACACCAAGCACCTGGCCAACATCCTGGAGAACATCGCGGCGGTGGGGGCCGACGTGGCCCATCCGCTCCTGGAGATCCGGCCGACCAAGCGGGCGGCCGTGCTCGTGCTGACCGGCAACCGCGGGCTCTGCGGCGGCTACAACGGCAACGTCGTGCGGCAGGCCGTGGCCCTGCTTGGTCAATGGAAGAGCGAGCAGGTCGACACGCATGTGGCGGTGTCCGGAAAGCGGGGGATCACCGCTCTCCGGTTCCGCGGGGTGGAGATGGCTGAGCGGTATACCAGCTTCGAAGACAAGCCCGAGTTCGCGGCGGTCGCGCCGATCGGCCGGGCCTACCTTGAAGCCTATGCCGCCGGTGAGATCGACCGGCTCGACGTGGTCTACACGCGGTTCCACGGCATCGCCAAGCAGGAGGCAGTCGCCGAGATGCTCCTGCCTCTCGCGCCGCCCCAGGCGGCCGGCGAGCAGCCGGCGAAGCTCGCCTCCGACGAATACGAATTCCTGCCGTCGGCCGAGAGCATTCTGGAGGAGATCCTGCCGGCGAGCTTCATGTCGCGGCTGTTCAAGTGTTTCCTCGACGCGGCGGTGAGCGAGCAGGTGGCCCGGATGGTGGCGATGAAGGCGGCCACCGAAAACGCCGGCGGCCTGATCAAGAACCTCTCGCGGCAATACAACCGGGCCCGGCAGTCACAGATCACCGGCGAGATCATGGAGATCCTCGGCGGCGTGGAGGCACTCAAACAGTAGCCTCTGCCCAAGGCCGGCCCGATCCCGCAATCGATTCCGAACCCACGCACAACCCCACCCACGACACACCAGTTACTTTGAGGAGCAGCGACGAACCCATGGCAACCGCAACCAGCACCGGCCGCATCACCCAGGTCATCGGCTCGACCTTCGACGTCGAGTTTCCTGAAGACTCCATTCCGGCGATCTACAACGCCGTTCGCATCGACAGCGACCGCAAGGGCGTGGAACTGCACCTTGTGGGCGAGGTGCAGCAGCATCTCGGTGGCGGCAAGGTGCGGTGCGTCGCCCTCGGTTCCACCGACGGCCTGATCCGCGGCGCGGAGGTCGTCGATACCGGGGCTCCCGTCTCGGTGCCGGTCGGGCCGGCCACGCTCGGCCGGGTGTTCAACCTGCTCGGCGAGCCGATCGACAACCGGGGCGTCGTCGAGACCGACGAGCGGTGGCCGATCCATCGCGATCCGCCGCCGGTGGCCGAACTCTCGACGAAGACCGAACTCTTCGAGACGGGCATCAAGGTGATCGACCTGCTCACCCCGTTCGTCCGCGGTGGCAAGGCCGGGCTCTTCGGCGGTGCCGGTCTCGGCAAGACGGTGATCCTGACCGAGTTGATCGCACGGATCGCGTCGGCCCACGGCGGCTACTCCGTGTTCGCCGGCGTCGGCGAGCGGACCCGTGAGGGCACCGATCTTTGGCTCGAGATGCAGGAAGCCAAGATTGGTGACACCGGTCGGAGCGTGATCGAGCAGACCTGCATGGTATTCGGCCAGATGAACGAGCCGCCAGGAGCCCGGCTCCGCGTGGCCCTGTCGGCCCTGACCATGGCCGAGTATTTCCGCGACACGACCGGGGCCGACACGCTCCTCTTCGTCGACAACATCTTCCGCTTCTCGCAGGCGGGCAGCGAGGTGAGCGCCCTGCTCGGCCGGATGCCGAGCGCCGTGGGCTACCAGCCGACGCTCGCCACCGAAATGGGCGCGCTGCAGGAACGGATCACCTCGACGGCCAAGGGGGCGATCACGAGCGTGCAGGCCGTGTACGTGCCGGCCGACGACCCGACCGACCCGGCCCCGGCGACGGCCTTCGGAAATCTCGACGCCTTCCTCTATCTGGAGCGTTCGATCTCGGAAAAGGGTATCTATCCCGCCGTCGATCCCCTCGCCTCGTCGAGCCGGATTCTCGATCCGCAGTACGTCGGCGAGCGGCATTACGCGATTGCCCGTCGGGTGCAGCGAACGCTCCAGCGGTATCGCGAACTCCAGGACATCATCGCGATCCTCGGCGTCGACGAACTCTCCGAGGAAGACAAGCTCGTTGTCCATCGGGCTCGGCGGATGGAACGCTTCCTCTCGCAGCCCTTCCTTGTGGCCGAGGTGTTCACCGGCAAGCCCGGCGAGATCACGAGCCTGGCCGACACGATCCGGTCGTTCGAGGAGATCGCCGACGGCAAGTGGGACCACCTGCCCGAGCAGGCCTTCATGTACGTCGGTCCGATCGAGCAGGCCGAGGAGCAGGCCAAGAAGATGGCCGCCAAGGCCGCAAAGTAGGCCGATTCTCCGGTCCGCTGCCCCCGGGCGGCCGGTTGTTGCAGACGACGTCGAACTCCATCACCCCGACTCCGACCATGGCTTCATCCACTCGCTCAGCCGGCCTGCGATGCGTGATCGTCACGCCCGAGGCCACCGTCCTGGACACGTCGGCTCGCGGGGTGGTGCTGCCGCTCGAAGACGGCCAACTGGGGGTGGCGCCGGGCCATACGCCCCTGAT
>JBJOHE010000405.1:0-9228 GCA_046047895.1 Planctomycetota bacterium
TTGGCCGCGAGCCGTCGATGTTCGCTCCGGAAGAAGGGCTGCTCCCAGAGGCTGTCGGGGCCGCCGTGGTCGTGGTTGCCCGGGATACAATAGACGGGCACCTCGAGCGCGGCGATCGCCCCGAGGGCCGCGGCCACGGTGGCATTGGTCGGCGTGGGCGAATCGAAGAGATCGCCGGCTACGATGACAAAGGCGGCCCGCCGTTCGCGGACCACGCCACCGATCCGGCGGATCGCCTCGATTCGCTCCTGCTGCACCCGGGCCCGTTTGGCGGGATCCACGATCGAGGCGAACGGCTTGCCGATCTGCCAGTCAGCCGTATGGACGAACGTGATCACGAAACGCTCCGGATGGGGGCCGCCCCGCGGGCCTCCTTTCGAAGTGTACGAAAGTTCAACGCCGCGTCAATCGGGTCAAAGCCGGTCGGCCAGCCCGCTGGCGCGGCGGATCGGGCGGGTGACTGCGGCGGCGATCACCTCGCGACTCCCCACGATCGTGACCCGGTCGATGGCTCGCGTCACGCCCGTGTAGAACAGTTCGCGAGAGAGGATTCGGCTGGCCCGCACAGGCAGCACGACGACCGCATGGCGATACTCGGAGCCCTGGCTCTTGTGGATTGTCAGCGCATGGACGGTGGCCACTTCATCGAGCCGGGTCACGGAGACGCGGCGGACCGAGCGGCCCTGAGGAAACGCGGCTTCGAGGCGGGAAGAGCCATCGGCTGCGGGCACGGCCAGGCCGATGTCACCATTGAAGAGGTCGAGCGCGGGGGTGTTGCGGGTGATCATCACAGGCCGGCCCGGATACCAGGGCGGCCCGCCAGAGACCCCGAGCCGCTCGTCCACGTTCACGTTCCAGCCCGCCGCGCCGAGCGGTCCCGAGCGATGGGCGCAGAGCACCTGCAGATCCTTCTGCGCCTCGATGGCGGCGGTCGCATCCTCCGCGCGAGCCAGCGATCGGAGCCGCTTGGCGTGGGCGACGACTTCACCGACGAGTGAACGAAACGCCGCCGTCCCCGGCTCGATCCAGGCGATTGGCGGGAACAGCGCTGCGTTTCCGGACTGCGGGACTTGGAGCAGGTCGAGCACGCCGGTCGCATCGCCGGCCAGGATCGCGTCGGCGAGGTCGCCGATTTCCGCGCCGAACCGGTGTCGCGTGATGAGCCGGTCGGTCACGGCCGCCAGCGGCGAGTCGGGCCGACTCGCCGCTCGGGCAATGTCGGCGAGTACCGAGCCCGCCTCGACGCTTGCCAACTGGTCGGGGTCGCCTACGAGCAGGAGTTCCGTGTCGGCCGAGATGGCGTCGAGCAGGCGATGCATGAGCGTGCTCGAGAGCATCGAGGTCTCGTCGACCACCACGAGGTCGTAGGCCAGCGGGTTGTCGGCGTTGAAGGGATACCGGGGGGTGCCCTGGGGGCGAATCTTCAAGAGCCGATGCACCGTGACCGGCCGGGCGGCGTCGATCGCCGCGAGCACCGGCTGAGGAGCCTGCTCGGCGATGCAACGGTTGCGGAGCGCCTCGGCCATCCGCGCCGCCGCCTTGCCCGTGGGCGCGGCCAGCGCGATCCGCGTGAACGGGTCGGCGGTGAACTTCTCGATCAGCCGACGGGCCACCTCCGTCGTCTTACCCGTTCCCGGCCCGCCAAGCAGGATTCGCACCCCGCCGAGCGGAGTACCTTCTTCACCATCGACCGCGCCGATCAGCCGTCGGGCAATCGCCTGCTCCTCGTACAGCGACCGGGCGAGATAGAGCCGGTCGCCATCGAGGATGAAGGGCCGGCGGTCGCCGGCCACTCCCACGAGCGCCCCCGCCGAGAGGAGCGACTCCTTCCAGGCGGCGGCAGCGGTCGGCCAGGCAGGAAGTCCTGCGGGAGCCTCCACGCCGATCCAGTCGGTGATCCGGGCCAGATCGACGCAGGTGTGCCCATCGCGGGGCGTGCGAATGGCGAGCGCAAGGGCCAGCCAGGCCAATGGCTCGAGCGAGCGCGGCTCTTCGCGGGAGGCCATCGACACAAACACGCCCACGGCGGCGACGTCGTCGGCCGAAATGATCCCGGCGGCGACAGAGGCTGCGAGATCTGGTGGCGGATCAGTCGCGATGACCGCGGTCGTCGCTGGTGCGTGGAGGCCGGTATGGCCAGAACGAACGCTCGGCGAGATGGCATCGGCAGCTCTGGTCATGGTTCCATCTCCTGATCCGTTCCAGCGAGCAGGCCGCTTAGCCGCCGCCAGATCCCCGTTGGCGGCACCCAGGCGAACACTCCATAGCGATGCCCTGCCGCATCGACCGGGGTGTCGGGGCCCTTCATCCCACGGGTGAAGCCGTAGACCACACCGGCGATGCAACGCCCGGGGTCCCAGCCTGGTGGCTTCGTCGGGCCCAGCCGCCAGCGGAGCAGTCGATAGACGGCGGTGCCGTAGACGAGCGCCTGCAGCGGATAGTGGTGGTCGGCCATCGCGGCAACGAGGCGGCTCGGAGCATAGGCGGCCAGCGGTACGGCATCGCCGCGGCGGTGGAGTCGGTTGGTCTTGTAGTCGGCGATCACGAGCAGTGGATCATCAGCGGGCCTGCCTGGAAGCCGGAGCACTGCGTCGATCGAACCGTTGATCATCCCGGCCAGCGGGATGTCGAAGGCCGACCCGGCCAGCAGCCCGGCATAGCCCGTGAGCGGGTCGTCGGCTGGCAGGGTCGCGGCCAAGACTCGGCCCACATCGCTGGCCCGGACACCGGCTGCGAGGCCTGCCAGGCCCATGTTGAAGTCGAGCTCCGCCAGCCGGTCGACGGTGGTGAAATCGGCGAAGCAGCGGTCGCGAAAGGGGGCATCGGCCGGACCGCCGAAGGGGGTCTCGATTGCCGCGGCGATCATGGCGGCCAGCGGTTCCTGGTGGGGCTTGAGAAGTGCGGACGTGGCCACCTCTGCCACCACGGTCGCAACGAGGGCGGCGCGATCGGTGGGGCCTGCAGCGGCATCGGGTTCGATCCGCTCGAAGATCTCGTGCACGGCCGAGCCGAAGGCGGTGCCCGCGGGAAGATCAGGGAGAGCAATCGACGCAAGTGCGGGAAGCGTCGCCGCGGAAGGAGATTCGGGTCTGGTGGTCGAAGGCTGGTCGGAGTCGTCGTCGCCTTCTGCGGAGGCGGCCGGCGGTTCATCATGGCCGTGGCCTGGCGGGGCGTGGTCATTCGGCAGTCGATGGGCGGCCTGGGCGACGATGCCGCTAAAGGACGTGCGGTGGTAGGTCTGCCTGACCTCGGCCGGGAGCGGTGCAACGGCGGGTACGACGGACGGCGTCGCTGCGTCGGTGGCAGGCCGCCAACGGCCCGGCAGCCGCGGCAGCTCAGCGGCATCACGGATCGGCGGCGGGCTGGTGAGCACGGCGTCGAGCGTGTTCGGGTCGTCGGTCGGCCGCCGGATCACGCAGAGATGATGCCGCGGCCGCGTGACGGCGACGTAGAGCAGCCGACGCAGTTCCTCGTTGCCGGCCGCGATCACGGCCGCGGCGGCGCTCGGCGACGCGGCACCCGTGAGGGCGTAGGCCAGATCGAGCCGTCGCTCAGAACCCGCGTAGAACACCGCCGGACCGCGCGGGGCCTGCCGCTTTTCCTTCCAGTCATCGACGACCACGACGCAGGGAAACTCGAGCCCCTTGGCGATGTGCACCGACATGATCCGCACCGCATCCTCGTCGCTCTCGACCCGCCGGCTGACCAGCTCCGACTTTTCGTCACGGCGGGCGAGTTCGGCCAGGTGTTCGAGCATCGCCCGCGGAGCACAGCCCCGGCCCCGGCTCGCGTCGTGGAGCAGCTCCACCAGGTGGGCGAGATCGACGGCATGCCGTTCGCCATCGGGGCCGGCCGTCAGCCGTTGGGCCATCGCGACATCGCTCATGATCGCCGACTTCATGGCGGCGACTCCGCTGGCCTGCAGGATTCCGTGCAGCTCCGCGATCCGATCCTGGACTGCCTGCTCGGTCTCCTCGCCGAGCCGGCCGACGGCTGTGAGCGAATAGCCGAAGAATACGGTGGCGGCCGCCCGGCGAACGCGGCTGCCGCTGCCCGGCCGCTCCATCGCTTCGAAGACCACGCGGAGATCGTCGGCGAGCTGACCCTCCATCACGCTCGCCGTGCCGGTGCTCACCGCCGGGATCCCGGCTCGGGCGAGCTGCTCTTCGATCCGTCGGCCGATGTCGTTGATGCGGACGAGCACGCAAATGTCGCGGGGCCGGAGCGGCTGCGGCGTCCGTGGTGCACTATCGTCTTCGCTGCCGGCCGCGAACCGGCCGCGGTCGAGGAGCTCGAAAACCTTACGGGCGGCGGCGTCCGCCGGCCAGACGTCGCCTGCTGCGATGAGCTCGACCGGGGGCAGGCCGACCATTCGCGACTCGCTCCGGTGCGGAGCGGGGATGACGGGCCGGTACTCGATGGCCGACCCGAACGTCGCATCGCCCATGGCCTCGTTCAGTGAGTCGATGAGCGGCCCGTCGGAGCGGAAGTTGGTGGCGAGCGTGCGGCGGGGGCGGCCCTGGCCGTCGCCGTCCGCGAAGCGGAGGTAGGCCGTGATGTCGGCGCCGCGGAACCCGTAGATCGCCTGCTTGGGATCGCCCACGGCGACGAGCCGTCGGCCGTCATCAGTGGTGGCATCTGGCTGATCGGCCGCGGGCGGAAACAGTTCGTGAAAGAATTCCCACTGCAGCCGGCTCGTGTCTTGGGCCTCGTCGACGATGGCGAGCCGAAACCGGCGACGCAGCTCGGCGCGGAGCCCGGCCCGCGTGGGCGATCGCACCGCCTCCCAGGCCAGCCGCAGGAGGTCATCGAAGCTCGGTGTGGTCTGCATTGCCGCCTGCACCGCCCCGACGCATTCCTCCACGATCCGTCTGGCCCGCTCGAGCAGGTCGAGTTCCTCGGGGGAGCGGCCGGTCGCATCAAACCAGGGCGCGACGAAGGGGTCGCGGAGCGCCGCCGCGACGAGTTCCGTCAGCCGGCTCTCATCCCAGCCGCGGCCGGCCGCGGCTTCGGCCACGACGGCGTCGTTGACCGCTTCGGCAATGGTCCGTTCGAGGTGTTCCTCGTCGGGGGCCTGGCCCGGCTCGAACCCTGCCATCCTGAGCACGCGGCCGCAGATCGCATGGATCGTGCCGATCGTGGCCGTGTCAAACTCGGCCACCGCCCGCTCGAGTCGGCGGGCGATCGCGATCCGCTCAGCGGGTTCGACGGCGAGGAGCTTCTCGTCGAGCGGGTCGCGGCCCGTGGCGGTGGCCGATCGCAGGAGCCGCGCCGTCGAGACGAGCCGGCCGCGGATCCGGTCGCGGAGTTCGGCGGCGGCGTTGCGGGTGTAGGTGGTGACGAGGATCTGGCCGATCCGCAGCGACTCGTCGGTGGCCAGGGCATGGGTCACATAGGCTGCGACCGAGTAGGTCTTTCCCGTGCCGGCGCTTGCCTCCACGATCGTGCCCGACGGCAGCGGATACTCGGTCAGGCTGAACGGCTCGTGATTGTGGGTGACTCGAGTCATCCGAGGCGGTACTCCGACGAGCCAGATTTACCGGCCAGCCCAAGGGCGGCCAGATACCGGTCGAGGAACCGCGTGGCGGGTGAACTCGGTGGAAAGATCTCTCCGAAGACCGGCTTGAGTCCGTAGACGAAGGCCTCGGTCGAGTCGGCGTAGTCGGGGCCCCACTGGCTGCCACGGATGAACTTCTCGAACTTCTCACGGCGCTGCTCCGGCAGCGTTTCGCCGAGGCCGAAGGTTCCCCGTGGTTCGGCGACCGCCTCGCGGGCGAGCCTCACGAGTTCCGCCAGCCGCTGGCCGCAGTCGAGGTCGTCGGCCAGGACGACCGTGCGGAGCTGGCAGGGATTGATCGGCTTGCCAGTGGGCGTCGCCTTGCCCGGTGACCAGGAACCGTTGCGGGCGATGATTGCGACGCTGTCCACGTCGAGCCCGGCGGCCCGCGCCGCCACGAGCCGCACCGCCGCGACGTGGAGTGGCCTGCCTTTGGTGTCGCGTTCGGCCTTGCCGGTCGTGATGTGGATGAGCCGCCGCGAGGGCTCGTGCACGCCGAAGAGATGCCCGGCCACCCGCGTGCCGCCAGCATCGACCCGCAGCTCCCGCGACACAAATCCGGTCAGCGGCACCTGCTTCGTCTCGGCGAGCAGCACGATCCCGCGTGCGAGTTCGACGATCTCCCGCAACTGGGCCTCGCCATGTGGGCCGATCGGCAGCCGCCCGCTGTCGCGAAGCGCCGCGATCCAAGAGGCTTCACCCGCCGGATCAGCCACGAGCACGCCGAGCAGTTCTTCCGTGGCCCGGCGGACCTCGCGGGCAGAAAACTCGAGTGGAAATGTGGCCGGTGTCTCGCGGTCATCGGCCCGCCAGGTGTCGATGCCGAGCGTCTCCTCGAGATGCAGCCGCAACGGATCGCCGGCAAGCCGCTCGAGATGCTGGAGTGCGACCACGGCCGCCGGCGGCTGCGGCGGGGCGGACTCGGCCGGGGGCGGCGCCGGATCGGCACCCAGCCGCGCCGACACGGCGAGCGCGGCGGGATCATGGCTCCAGATGAGCCCCGGCTGGATGTCGCCCGATCGGAAGTTCCGGCGGCCGAGATGGTGCCGCGGATGAAGAATCTCGACACCGCTTGGCCTGGCCGGATCGGCCTGCTGCACACCGTGCCGAACGGCGAAGTCGACAAGCTCCGCCAGCGGCGTGACCAATGGCACCGGCTCGTTGGTCTTGATGTTCTGGCCGGTGCAGGCGATCACGAGCCGGTCGGAGGCTGACAGCAGGCAGTCGAGGAGCGCTCGTCGCTCGTCGATGCGGGGATCGACGTCTCCTACCAGCTGCTGCCGGGCCACGAGGTCGTCCCCCTCGTTCTCGCCGACCCCCACGGCACCGTCGTCGTAGCCGATCACGCAGATCACGCGGAAGGGCAGGCCGCGGAGCGGTACCAGCGACGAGGCGGTGATCGCGCCGGTGCGGAGCGGCTGGCGGCCCGGCTGCTCGTCGAGCCAGCCGGTGACGAGTTCGCGGACGTCATCGAAGGGCACTGGCTCACACTCGGCGGCGGCGGCCGCTGCGGATCCGCGGAGCCGCCGCAGGCAGCCGAGCGGCTCGATCAGCTCGCCGGTCTCGCCACCGCAGAGTGCCGCGAGGGTCGCCTCAATCGCGTCGCACCAGGCCGCCACCGGCAGGCGGTCGGCCGTGAGGGCTTCCAGCCGCTGGATCGCCGTGATGATCCGCACGAGTGGCGGGATCGCGAGCAGGTCGGCCGTGTCGACATCGGAGAGCGGCACCACGCCCCCCAGCTCCGCCCGCGGCGGCGCGTCGGGCAGAGCGGCACCCAGGAGCATTCGTTCCAGGCCCCGCTTCCAGGTGTGGATCTCGGGAATGTCGGTGAGGCCGCGGCGGCCACGGTGGGCCGCATCGAGCCCCCACCGCACCTCGGACCGTTCGACGAGGTCCGCCCAGGTCCGAACCATGTCGTCGTCGACGGCGAAGGCGGCCCGCACAAGCGGATGGCCCGCGACGTCGAGCAGGTCGTCGACCCCGCACCGCGAGCCGGGCAAGGCGAGGAGTGCCGCGAGCAGTTCTGCACCCGGGCTCACCTCTCGGAGGCCGCGGTCAGCCACGACCAGCGGGAGCCTGATGCGAGTCTCCTGACCGACGTCGTCCTGGCCCTCGACCACCCGTTGAAACACCGCCATCAGGTGCGGGGCTGCCGCTTCGATGCACGGGCTGACGATCGCGACCTCGTGGGGCTCGAGGCCGGGGAGTTCCATGAACGCATGAAGGAGCGCCTCATGGAGCACCTCGGCCTGTCGGGCGAGGTTGTGGCAGCGATGGATCGTGAAGGAGCGGTCCTGCGCGAGGTCGTGGGCCGCGGGCGTGGCGAGACCGCCCGCCGTCACCGTGGCCTGCATCCGCCCGAGGAGCGTGTCGGTGTGAGCACCGGGCTCGCTGCCACCCGCCGTCACGGCCACCCCCTGCGAAGCGAGCAGCACCTGGAGGTTGTGGCTGCCGGTGAGCCAAGTGGCGACGAGGGGATCGACTCCATCGATGAGGTCGGGTTCGTCTCGGCGGCGGGCTGTGCCGGGGGTCGATTCGGGGAGGGTGGAGGCGAGGTGTCGTTCGAGGCCGGGCGAGGGATGCACGAGGATGAGTTCGACGTCGCAGACGTCGCCCAACGTCTTGAGGCACTCGAGTTGATGGAGGGACAGCGATTCGAGGCCGGCCACGAGCAGTGGGCCGTGGTCGCGCTGGTGGTCGGCCGAGAGTCGGCTCGGCGGTGGCGGGATGGCGATCCGCTGCCGCACGGCCTGCCAAAGGTCGAATTGCCAGCGATCGGCGGGGGGCAGCTTGTCAGGCACCGGCTCGCCGTCGTGGAGTTCGTCGGCCGTCGTGGGGCTGAGCACGGGGTTGGGGGGGGTGCGAGCCCATTCGCGAATCATCGCCGGCCGCCGGACGTGATATTCGTCAAACCGTCCGGCGATTCGGCGGGCCTCCAGCAGCGGATGGCTCGCCCGGTCGAAGGGCAGGGCGAGCGACTCTTCCTGGACGATTGCGTCGAGCACGGTGAAGGTGAGCCGGTCGATGCTCCAGGGGTCGGGCCCGCGTTCGGCCGGCTGAACGAGCCCGGGGATCGAACCGGGGTAGGAGATGTCGATGTTGGCCACGATGCCGTCCCCGGCACCGGGCTCGCTCGCTCCTAGCCGGGCCGCCAGCACCGACTCGAGCCAGGCCCGCGCCCCGGCATGCGGCACGATCATTCTCTGTCGGCGGAACGGGTCGCCGGGTCGCGAAAGAAACCGTTCCGCAGCCGGAATGATGTCGGCGAACGAGCGAACGAGTTGGACGCGAAGCGGCATCGGACGGGTGGCGGCGGACAGGACGAGTCGGTCCGTTGTAGCAGCCATCCCCGAGGGAGTGGGGCGGGCCTGCCGAGAGCTCTGGCAAACTGGGGTGGGAGCGGCACTTGGCCTTGACCAGAAGGGCCGAAAACGCCATCTCTCCCGCGGCGAACGGCCGGTCGGAGAACCTCGTGGCGGTGCGGGGCGGACCGTGCTGCCCCTCCCTCTCTACCAGTAGAATCGGGCCTCGGATGCTCTACAGCCCGGCTGGACATCTCGCCTTCGCCCACTATCCGAAGACCGCCGGCAGTTCGCTGACGGCCTGGTTTCGCCGATCCTTTCCGGATGCGTCCTACGTCGAGCCGGGAAACTGCCACATGCCGGTGCGGA
>JBJOHE010000406.1:0-8725 GCA_046047895.1 Planctomycetota bacterium
TGCAGCGCTTGCTCGACATGGCCCGCGGCCGGCCGGAGGAGCATGCGGTGCACTACGCCGTGCTCCGCAGCCTGACGCGGGCCGCCTACGGCCCCCAGGAAGACGGCCACTACGCCCTGGCAAGCGACTGCTACTGCCACTTCACTTCGCCAATCCGCCGCTATCCCGACCTCACGATCCATCGGGCGCTCGAGGCGGTCGCCCGCGGTCAGCGACCACCGGCGGACAACCTGATTCAGTTGGGCCACGAGTGCTCCGACCTCGAGCGGCGGGCCGAGGCGGCGGAGCGGGAGCTTGTGAAGCTCAAGCTCCTGCATTTCCTGTCGTCGCGAATCGGCACGGAGATGGACGCGGTGATCACCGGCGTTGAGGCCTTCGGGCTGTTTGTGCAGGGGCTCGCCCTGCCCGCCGAAGGGCTCGTGCCGCTCGACGCGCTGCCCGACGATGCCTACCGCTACGACCGCGCGAGCCACACCCTCTCCGGCCGCCGCGCGGGCCAGAGTTACCGGCTCGGCGACCGGCTGCGGGTGGCCGTCGCCCGGGTGGACCTCGATCGCCGCGAGCTGAACTTCCGACTCGTCGACGGCCATGTCCGCCGCGGCAAGCGGCCCCCGCGGAGCCCCCGCCCTCCTGCCAAGAACCGCGGCCAGGGCCGGCCCGCCCAGCCTCGCAGCCGGCCGGTGAAGCGAAGCCGCAAGCGGCCGCGGCTGTAAGCGACGGGCCCGTGGCCCGATTGAGGGTGAGGCGGCTATCCTGCGAGGACGCTGAAACCCGCCGTCCCGGAGAGTCGCCGCCTGTGACCGCCCCCCTGCTCGAAACCCCGCTCTCGTCGTGGCATGCCGCCCACGGCGGCCGGATGGTCGACTTCGCCGGCTGGCAGATGCCGGTGCAATATGCGTCGATCGTCGAGGAGCACCTCGCCACCCGGCAGGCAGCCGGGATGTTCGACGTGTCGCACATGGGCCGGCTGGCCGTGACGGGCCCGGGCAGCCTTGCCTGGCTCGAGTCGCTGCTCACCCGCCGGGTTGCCGATCTCGGGGTGGGCCAGGTTCGCTACACCCTCATCACCAGCGACGAGGGGCCCCGAGGCCTCTGCATTCTCGACGACGCGCTCGTGGCCCGCGAGGCTGACGCGGCTGATGGTTCCCCGCAGTTCTCGCTGGTGGTCAACGCCAGCAACCGCGAGCGGGTGGTGGCCTGGCTTGAGAGCCGGCTCCCCGCCGCGGGCGTGGTGCTCACCGACCACACGGCCGACACGGCGATGCTCGCCGTACAAGGGCCGCGGGCGATCGGAATCGTGACGCGGCTCTGCGGGCCTGACGATGCGGCTGCGATCACGGCCCTCAAGAACTACCGCAGCCTGCGGGCGGTCGTGGCCGGCAAGCCGGCGGCCGTCAGCCGCACGGGCTACACGGGCGAAGACGGCGTGGAACTCGTCGTGGCGGCGGCCGACGCGGCGCCGGTCTGGGAGGCGATCCTGGCGGCCGGCGGAGGCGAGGGCCTCCGCAACTGCGGCCTCGGGGCCCGCGACACGCTCCGGTTGGAGGCCGGCATGCCGCTCTACGGCCATGAACTCCTGGCGGAGAGCGATCCCTTCGCCCTCGGGCTCGGCTTTGCCGTGAACCTCGCCGCGGCCGACGGCCAACCGCGGTCCTTTCCCGGCGCCGAGGTGCTCCGGCAGCTCCAGGGCGAGTCCTCCACGCGGGTTCGGGTGGGCCTCGTGTTCGCCGGCAAGCGGGCGGCCCGCGAGGGAGCGGCCGTGACGCTGCCCGGCGATCCGGCGACGGTCGTCGGCGGGGTAACAAGCGGCAGCTACTGCCCCACGCTCGGCACGGCGGCAGCAATGGCCCTGGTGGATCGGCGGCAGGCCGAGGCGGGCACCCCGCTGGACGTGCTCATCCGCGACACCCCCTGCCCCGCGAGCGTGGCCCCCCTGCCCCTCTACCGCCGCGGGCCGCCGCAGACCTGAGGCGAATCGGCTATCTTGTCGCGGCTGGATTCGCCCGTTATGAGGGCGGACCGATACATCCGAATTTCCGGAGCGAGCGATGGCTTCAGAACTCAGGTTTGCCAAGACCCACGAATGGATCCGGCCCGAGGAAGGCGGCCTGGCCACCGTCGGCATCTCCGCCTACGCGGTCGAGGCCCTCACCGACCTTGTCTTCATGCAGCTTCCCGAGGTGGGCCGCAGGGTCAAGGCCGGGGAGTCGATCGGCGAGATCGAGAGCGTGAAGGCGGTCAGCGATTTCTATGCCCCGGTTTCCGGCGAGATCGTGGAGGTGAACCAGGCATTGCCAAACTCGCTGGAAACCCTCGGCCAGGATCCCTACGGCGGCGGCTGGCTCGTCCGGATTCGGCCCGACGATCCGAACGAGGCGGCAGGCCTGCTCGATACGGCCGCCTACGACGCGCTCGTGAAGAGCCAGCCCCACTGATGCGGTTCCTCGCGCCCAGTTTCCCTGCAGCCCCGCGGTTGCCAGCACGACGATGAGCGGGCTCGTCGCCTGGTGGGATCCGCCGGCCAGCGGCCCAGACAACATGGCCGCCGACGAGCTGCTCGCGGCGGAATCTCTCCGGCTCGACCAAGTGGTCGTGCGGGTCTACGGCTGGAGCGAGCCGGCGGTTTCGCTCGGTGGTTTCCAGCGGCTCGCCGACGCCCGGGCGCGACCGGAGGTCGCCCACCTCCCGCTCGTCCGTCGGCCGAGCGGCGGCGGCGCTATCCTGCACGGCAGCGATCTCACCTATGCCGCGGCCGTGCCCCGCGGTCATGCCTGGGGCGGTGATCCGCAGCGGCTCTACGACGTGTTCCACGAGGCCCTCGCCGAATTGCTCCGAGAGCGAGGCGTCGCGGCCCGCCGCCATCCCGGCCGTGGCCGCGAGGCGGGCGACGAGGAGCGATTCTTGTGCTTCGACCGCCGCGCACGGGGGGATCTCGTGGTCGACGTGGCCGGCACCGTCGACGGCCACAAGATCCTCGGCAGCGCCCAGCGGCGGCTCCATGCGGCCGTGCTCCAGCATGGCAGTCTCCTCCTGACGCAGCCCACTTCCGACGGCAAGGCGATCGGCCACCCAGGCCTGCTCGATCTTCACCCGGCGACTGGGCTCGGCCCGCTCCGCCTGCTGGTGGCCGCCTGGCTCGAGCGGGTCGCGCGGCAGGCGGCCGCCGCGGTCGACTGGCGGGACGAGTCGTTCCTCGCCGCGGCCGAGCCCACCCTCGCTGCCGCTGCCGAGCGGTTTCGTAGCCCCGAATGGCTGGCGCGTCGCTGAGGGGCTCGGGCTGACGAATTCGACGGCAGGACCGTCGCTGGAATGCACCGGTGGGGTTTTGGTATCCTTGAGGATCCGCCTTCGATCTGGGTACCGACCAGGTCGTGATCGGCAGCCGCAGTGGTCGATTCGCACGCGATCAGGGCATGGGCATGGTCACGAAACTCATCGTCGCTTCGGGTAAGAGCGCGGGCCGCAGCATCGCGATCAAGCGGAACAAACTCCTGATCGGGCGGGCCGAGGAGTGCGACGTGCGGCCACTGAGCGAGGAGGTGAGCCGCCGCCACTGCGCCGTGATCGTGGGCCCGGCCGATGTCTGGGTGCAGGATCTCGGCAGCCGCAACGGCACCTTCGTCAACGGTGATCGGATCGAGGCCAAGACGAAACTCGCCGACGGCGACCTGATCCGCGTCGGGTCGCTGGAACTCAAGGTCTCCTGCTCGGCCCCCCCCGCGGCCCCAAAACCCGGCGGCGACGACGATGTCTCCCGCTGGCTGATGGACGATGACGCGGGCACCTCCGACACCACCCGCACCCTCCCGACCGCCTCGGATTCGATCGACGGCTCCTTCATCGGCGGGATGGTGAGCACCGCCGCCGACCCGGCCGACACCTCCAACGCCGCAACCGGCTCCGATGCATCGGGGGGCAGTTCGAGCGGCACCACGCTCGCCGAACTCAAGGCGCTCAAAGACAAGCCGGGCACGCTCCCGGCCGGCGCGGCCGCGGCGAAGAAGAGCGATTCCTCGCGGGATGCGGCCGCCGACGCCCTCAAGAAGTTCTTCGACCGGAAGTGAGGGTCGTGCGGGTCATTCCGGCCCACCGACCCGATTTTTCGTCGAGGTTTCGCCGGCCGGCACGGCTTGCCCCGTCGGCAGCGGTCATGCTTCCGGCAGAGTCTTCCACGCGGTGCCGTCCGGCAGCCGCGATGTTCCCCGGAGAAACCTGCCCATGTCCGCCACGCTCGCCACCGCCCCCCGCATCAGCCGTCGCTCTGCCACCGCCAGCCGTGCCGGCAGCACCCGCCACGCCCGCCGCCGCCACATCGACCCCACCACCTGCGAACGCGAGTATCTCCCCGAAGAGGTCGAGTTCATGCAGGCCCTCGACCACTACAAGCGGACGAGCGGCCGGATGTTCCCGACCTGCAGCGAAGTGCTCGCCGTCGTGAAGGCCCTCGGCTACCGCCGCGATCCCGCAGCCGACTGATTCGCCGCGAAACCAGCCCGGGATCGGGGTTGCCGCGGTCAGGGCAGCCCCGATACCTTCCCCGGCTCCCCGCGGCGGCCCGGAACAGTTGGCCGCCGCAACGTGGCCGCCGAGCGGAGCCCGACCGCGTGCGTTCCCCTGCCGCCTGCCTGTTCGTCGTCCTTCTCACCGCCGGCTGTGGCGGCGTAGGCAGGAACGATTCCGCCCACGGAGTGCAGCTCTATCAGCAGGGCAACTACCTGGGGGCCGTGAACCACTTCCAGCAGGCGCTCGCCCGCCAGCCGGGGAATCCCGACTGCTTCTACAACCTCGGAGCGACCTACCATCAGCAGGCCAAGGTGTTCGGCAGCGAGGCCGACCGCCAGGTGGCGGAGCAGTATTACCACCTCTGCCTGGCGCGGAATCCCGACCACATCGCCTGCCAGCGGGCCCTGGCGGTGCTGCTGGTCGAGGAAAACCGCTCCGACGAGGCGGTCGCGGGGCTCCAGCAATGGGCCGCGGCCCGGCCGACGAATCCGCAGCCCCACGTCGAACTCGCCCGGCTCGCCGAGGAGCATGGCGACGTGCGGGAGGCTGAAAACCAGCTGCTCGATGCCCTGGCGATCGATCCCAACAATCCCAGGGCACTGGTAGCGCTCGGTCAGCTCCGCGAGGCGGCCGGCGACCCTTCGCAGGCGCTGATCGACTACTCGCGGGCCCTGGCCGTCGACCCCAAGCAGCCGGTGGTGGCGGCCCGGGTCGCGGCACTCAATTCAGCCCAGGCCGCGACGATGCGGACAGCCGCGTTGCCACCGGCTGCCGCGGCCCCCACCGCTCCGATGATCATGGCGGCGCCCCCTGTGCCGCCGGGAATGCCCGGCCGTTGACCGCCTCCCCGCAGCCCCCTATTCTGCCAGCGGTCTTCCGATTCCCGGTGCTCCACGATGCCCGAACGCGTCTTCAATTTCTCCCCTGGTCCGGCCGTCCTTCCCCTGCCGGTGCTGGAGCAGGCCCGGGATGAGATGCTCGCCCTCCCCGGGGTGGGCATGTCGGTGCTGGAAATCAGCCACCGCAGCCCCGCCTTCGACCGGATCCTCGAGGAGACGATCGCCGGCCTCCGCGAACTGCTCGGCGTTGGCGACGACCACGAGATCGTGTTCCTCCAGGGGGGCGCGAGTCTGCAGTTTTCAATGGTGCCAATGAATCTCCTCCGGGGCCGGAGCGAGAAGGCCGATTACGTCCTCACCGGCACCTGGGGCGTCACCGCCGCCAAGGAAGCCCGCCGCGAGGGGGCCGTCCACGTGGCCTGGGACGGCAAGGCCGGCAACTACGACTCGCTGCCGACTGAAGGCGAGATCGCCCTGTCCGACCGGCCGGCCTACGTCCATCTCACGAGCAACGAGACGATCCAGGGCGTTCAGTGGAAGCGGCTGCCCGACCTGGGTGATTCACCGGTCGTCTGCGACTGCTCGAGCGATTTCCTCAGCCGGCCGATCGATGTGCCGCGGTATGGCCTGATCTACGCCTGCGCCCAGAAGAACGCCGGCATCGCGGGGGTGACGGTCGCGATCATCCGCAAGGATCTGCTCGAGCGATCGGCCGACACGCTCCCGAAGATGCTCGACTACCGCACCTTCGTCGAAGCCGGCTCGCGGCCCAACACCCCGCCGGTGTTCGCGATTTACATCCTCGGGCTCGTCTGCCGATGGATCCGCGACGACATGGGCGGGCTCGCCGGCATGGCGGCCCACAACGCGGCCAAGGCGAAACTCCTCTACGACGTGCTCGACGCGTCCGGTGGCTTCTATGCCGGGCACGCCCGGCCCGACTGCCGCTCCGACATGAACGTCACCTTCCGCCTCCCCTCCGAGGCCCTTGAGAAGGAGTTCACGAGCCAGGCCACGGCCAAGGGGCTCGTCGACCTCAAGGGGCATCGGTCGGTCGGCGGCATCAGGGCGAGCATCTACAACGCCATGCCGGTCGCCGGCGTGCAGGCCCTGCGAGACCACATGCTGGCCTTCATGGAGTCGGCGGCGGTCTCCCGGACCGACGGCTGACCCGCACCCGCCACTGCCACCGGCCTCTTCCGGAGCCCTCACTTCGATGCCTTCGATCATCGTTCTCGACAAGCTCAGCCCCGACGGGCTCGCCCTCCTCGACGCCGCTGCCAAGCAGGGCATCACCTACGAGGTGGCCACCGGCCTGAAGGACGAGCCGCTCCGCGAGGCGTTGGCTCGGCACGATGGCGCGATCTGCCGCAGCGGCGTGAAGATCACGGCAGCGGCCCTCGCCGGCAACACCCGGCTCCGGGCGATCGTCCGGGCCGGGGTGGGCACCGACAACATCGACAAGGAGGCGGCCACCCGGCAGGGCATCGTGGTGATGAACACGCCGGCGGGCAACACGGTCAGCACGGCCGAGCATGCCTTCGCCCTGCTCCTCGGCCTGTCGCGAAACGTGGCCGCCGCCGACGCGAGCCTGCGATCCCATGTCTGGGACCGCAATAAGTTCATGGGGGCCCAGCTTGCCGGCAAGGCGCTCGGGATCGTGGGGCTGGGGCGGATCGGTCAGGCCGTCGCCGAACGGGCCCGCGCTTTCGAGATGCGGGTGCTCGGCTTCGACCCCTTCCTCTCGCCCGACCGGGCCGCGGAACTGGGCATCGAACTCTACGACGATGTCCGCTCGATGCTGCCCCACGTCGACTACCTCACCGTTCACACGCCCTTGACCGACGAAACCCGGCATCTCGTCGGCATGCCGGAACTCGACCTGCTCAAGCCCGGCGTGCGGCTGATCAACTGTGCCCGCGGAGGCATTTATGACGAGAAGGCGCTCGTGGCCGGCCTGGAACGGGGCGTGATCGGCGGCGTGGCTCTCGACGTGTTCGAGCAGGAGCCCTGCACCGACAGTCCGCTCTTCGGTATGCCGGGCGTGCTGGTCACGCCCCATCTCGGGGCCAGCACCGAGGAGGCCCAAACGCAGGTGGCCGTCGAGGGCGTGGGGCTGCTGGTCGATTTCCTGACCACCGGCGCCATCCGCCATTCGGTCAACGCCTCTCCGATCGATCCGGCCGCCCTCGAGAGCGTGCGGGGCTTTCTCGACCTCGCCTGGCGGCTGGGGCTGTTGGTGTCACAGCTCGACTCAGGCCATCCCCGATCGTGCTCCATCGCCTATCGGGGTGAGATCGCCGGCCGCAACACGAAGCTCGTCACGGCCGCCTTCGCCGCCGGGCTGCTCGAGGGCGTCACCGAAGACGTCAACATCGTCAACGCGGAGGTGCTGCTTCGCGATCGGGGGATCGAGCTGGTCGAACAGAGCCGCACCGACCCGGGTGCCTTCAGTTCGGTGGTGGCGGTCGATCTCGTCTCCGGCGACCAGGTGCACCGGGCTGCCGGCACGCTCTTCGGCCACTCGATGCCGCGGCTCGTGCAACTCGAGGGCCATCGGCTCGAGGCCTATCTCGACGGCATCCTGCTCGTCTTCACCCACCAGGACGTGCCGGGCATCATCGGCCGGGTCGGCTCCACGTTCGGCGAACTGGGCATCAACATCGCCCAAATGACCGTGGGCCGCTCCGCCCCGGGGGGCGATGCGATCGGCGTGCTCAACCTCGACCAGGAGCCATCGGCCAAGGCGCTCGAGGCAGTGCTTGCCTGCCCCGGCATCCGCTCGGCCCGGGTCGTCAAGCTGCCCGCCGCCGGCTGCCTGCCACCCTGGCTTGCCGCTTCGGCGCACTCGGCCCGTGCAGGCCGCGATCGGCTCGGCTGAGGGCGGGCCCCGTTGTTTGACGCTCCCCCCGACCGCCTCCACAATGCCAGAGGTGCCGTGCCTTCGAGGGGTGTTTCCGCGTGATCCGTTTCCTGATCTGCAGCCTGGCCGGGTTCATGATGCTGGCCTCGGCTGCCTGTGCGGCGACCGAAACCGCTGCCGACGTTTCGATGCGGCGGCTCCTCGACGCCGTGGAAGACCGCGGCATGCCCGACGTGGCACTGGCCATCAGCAGCCGGATCGCGGCCGACCCGAAGGCTTCGCCGGAATTGAAGCGGGAGCTTCCGTTTCGCCGCTCGGCCGCCCTCGTCGCCATCAGCCGCCGGGAGGCCGATGGCGGAAAGCGGGCCGAATTGCTTGATCAGGCCCAGGCGGCCCTCGACGAATTCCTCGCGTCGGGAACGCCCGACGATCGGCAGGCGATCGCGGCCTACACGCAGAAGGGCACCCTCCTGATCGAACGTGGCCGGGCCAAGGCCGAGCAGGCTCGCCGGCCGGGCGG
>JBJOHE010000407.1:0-2539 GCA_046047895.1 Planctomycetota bacterium
CCGGCGGTCGCCGGCAGCGGAGTGACCGGTTCGACCGGCCCGTACCGGCTCGACATCTCGCGGACCGGCGCGGCCTCGGGCGGGCTGTTTTCAGCGGTGGCCGCATCGGCCGCAGGTCGGCCGGCTTCGAATGCGGAACTGTTTCGTATGATCGGCCTGCTTGCCGGGGCGTCGCCAGGGCCCTCGGAAGCCTGACGCTCCCTGGCCGTCTGCTGCGGCCGCCGTTTCCGTCCTCCTCCTTGCGTGTCTCTCACCGATGCCACCCTCCGGCCTGAAGCCGTCGTTCGACCACCGCGGCGGGAGAGGTTCCCGGAGAAGGTTTCTGGCCACGGCAGGGCTCGCCGGGGCGGCCGCCGGGCTGGATCTCACCGCCTTTCCCGCCCGGGCAGCCGGTGCGGCCGGCGACCTCGGCCGCGCGCGGACGATCTCGATCTTCCACACGACCGATCTCCACGGCCGGATCCTGCCCACGAGCACCTACGAGGGGCTCGACGACGTCGGTGGCTTCGCCCGCGTGGCCAGCTGTCTGCGGCGGTGGCGGCAGGAATGCCCGTGGTCGCTGACGGTCGACGTGGGCGACGTGGTGCAGGGCACGGCCGTGAGCCTGCGGAGTGGCGGGCGGCTGATGATCGACCTCTTCAGCCGGCTCGGCTACGACGCCTGGACGCTCGGCAACCACGATTTCGACTGGGGCCCGGAGCAGACGGAGGCCCTGCTGGCCGGCTCTGTCTGTCCGGTGCTCACGGCCAACCTCGAGCGGGGCGATGCTCGGCCGGGCGGATTCGCCGGCGCTTGGGAGAAGGTGAAGCCCTGGACGATCCGCGAAGTCGGCGGCTTTCGGATCGGCCTCGTTGGGCTGATCACTCCTGGCCTGCCCTACTGGCTCGCGCCGGAAACGCTCGGCGGCGTGGCCCCGCTCGACCCGGCGGAGACGCTCGCCCGGGCTGTGGCCGAGGTGCGGGGCGAACGGGTCGACGCCGTCGTGGTCTGCGGCCACATGGGCTGGCGGTTCAACGACGACTACGCCAACCCCGTCCGCACCGTGCTCCGCGACCTCGAGGGGGTGGATGTCTATCTGGCCGGCCATTCCCATCAGAACCAGCCCACCTGGATGCTCCACGACGTGCTTTGCTCGCAGGCGAGCTACTTCGGCATCCACTGTGGCCGGGTCGACCTCACCTTCGACCTCGCCACGCGGAAGCTCGTCGACCGCAAGGCCTTCACGCTCCTGATGGACGACCGCTTCCCGCTCGATCCGGAGGTGATGCAGCTCGCGGAGCCCGACCTGGCCGCTTCGGAGGCCGAACTCGCCCGCGAGGTGGCGACGGTGACCGGCCGGATTTCGGGCAAGGGGCGAGACAGCGGCGTGGCGCGGCTGATCTGCGAGACGGCGGCGGCCGCACTGGCGAAGCAGGGCGGCCGCGTCGACGGCGTCTTCCACGGCACGTTTGGGTCGGGAGCCATCGAGCCGGGGCCGCTCACCGTCGGCGACTGTTGGCGGATCGTCCCTTACGAGAACATGCTCGTGACCGCTGAACTGACGGCGGCGGAACTCGCGGTCGTGCTCGCGGAAGATGCCGCGATCCGCGACTCCGACCGCACCCTTTGGCCCTTCGAGGTCATCCGCGACGGCCGCGGCCAGGTGACCAGGATCCTCCGAGACGGCGTCGAGATCCCGGCCGACCGCCGGTTCACGATCGCCTTCAACAGCTACGACGCCCAATCGGGCGGCCGGCGGATGATGAAGACCCGGGACCTGCTCGCCGCCCCGGCTGCGAAGCGGACCACCTCGACGATCGACACCCGCACCGCCCTGATCTCCGGTCTCCTCGACCGCGGCACCATCGGCTGAACCAAAAGAAAAGGACCCGTGGTTGGGGAAACCACGGGTCCGGTAGCGGCTATCGAAGTGTGGGTCTTGGGGGGGGGAACAGCCGCTGAAGAGATCCTGTTGTTCGGTAGGTGGCGGGGATGATCTCCCTCGCGACAGCCAAACTATACACCACGGAGTTCTGGAATGTCGAACCGTTTTTTCGTGTTTTCTCTGTGAGGAGCCAGTCGCGACCCCGGAACAATCCGTGCAAACCACCGAAACTGCCGGGGTTTTTCGGTTGAGCGCCGGGTGCCAGGCCCGTCGCAGGGCGGCCCCGAGCAGAGGCCGCGGCGGGGCCGGTGGCGCCGGCCGACCCCGCCGCCCCTGTTTCTCGCCGCTTGGAAGTTCCGATAGGCTACCGGGCCCACCGGCACGCCGAGGCGGAGTTGACGGTGGTTTTCCGTCCGTTTTCCGCCTCCGACCCCTCGATTTCGCCATGCCAACCAATTCCGCCGACCCGTTCTCCTGCCGCTCCACCTTCGAAACCGGCTCCGGTCCCGCCACCCTCTACCGGCTGCGGGCCCTCGATGACGCCGGGGTGACGAATACCGCGCGGCTTCCCTATTCCCTGCGGATGGTGCTCGAAGCCCTGCTCCGCACCTGCGACGGGTACGAGGTGACGGAAGCTGACGTGCGGGCCCTCGCCGGCTGGAACGCGGCCAAGCC
>JBJOHE010000408.1:0-6179 GCA_046047895.1 Planctomycetota bacterium
CCCAGCCAGGCTGGTGCACCGAGATCGCCGCGATGCCGAGCGGCTGCTGCCTGCGGTCTGCCATGATCGTCCTCGCTGAGCTGGAGCCCCGGGGGTTTGTGCGGCCCGGAAAGCGAGGATAATTACGTTGATCGCCCTGCGGGGCCAGCCGAGATTTCCCGGGAAAAATCCCCCTCTCAGCCGCCGGCGGCCCCGCGGTGATCAAGCGCGGTCGTCTTGCCCCACCGCAGGCTGCCGTGAATGGCGGCCGTGATGAACCTCTTGGCCTGCCCCACCGCCGCCGAGAGCGAAAGCCCCTGGGCCAGGCCGGTGGCGATCGCGGCGGAGTAGGTGCAGCCCGTGCCATGGGCATCGACGCCCCGGCGGAAGGGAGCCTCGAACCGCTCACAGCCGGCGGCCGTGACGAGCAAATCGGTTGCGATGCGACCCCCGAGATGGCCCCCTTTCAAGAGAAAGCTGCAGCCGTGCCGCTCGACGAGCATCCGCCCGGCCGCCTCCATCTCGGTGAGATTCCGGCAGGGTAGCGCCGCGAGGATCCGCAGCTCGTCGAGGTTCGGCGTGACGAGCGTGGCCCGGGGAAAAAGCTCTCGGCCGTAGGCCTTGATCGCGGCCGGTTCGAGCAGCGGATCGCCGCTCGACGCCACCATCACCGGATCGACCACGAGTGGGATCCGCCGGCCCGCCTCCGCCAGCACCTCCGCCACGGCTCGGATGATCCCGCGAGAGCAGAGCATGCCCGTCTTGATCGCCGCCACGGGAAAGGCCCGGCAGGAGAGCCTCACCTGCGCCGCCACCACCGCGGCCCGCACCGGCTGGATCGTCTCCACCCGTCCCGGCACCTCGGCCACCACGCAGGTGATCGCCGTCTGGGCGTAGCCTCCCAGGGCGGTGATCGTCTTGAGGTCGGCCTGGGCCCCGGCCCCGCAGGAGTTGTCGGAGCCGGCAATCGTGAGCACGACGGGGGGTGGCTTCATCGCGGCGACAGCTGCCTGCTCGGTTCCAAGGTCTGCCGCCGTTCAGGCGAGCGATACGGTCGTGCCGGTGCGGAAGGCCTCGTCGGCGGCCAGCACAATCCGGAGGCTGTTGACCGCGTCGTCGACATGGTCGGTGAGATCGCGGTCGTGGAGGATCGCGTCGAGGAACAGCTCTTGCTCAAGCAGGCAGAGCCCGTCGTGGTCAGGCTCACCGGCGCAGTCGAGGTCTTCATCCTGCCGGAGGAAATGGCCGTCGGGCCCGAGTGCCGCATGATGCACCCGGAGCACGGCCGCCTTCGTGTGGCCCTCGATGTCGTCGCTACCGGCCTGACCTTCCCTGACGCCGGCGATGCTGACGCTGCCCTTCGGCCCGACGACGTCCTTCACGAAAAAGGCCGTCTCGCTCATCATCGGCCCCCAGCCCGCCTCGTACCAGCCGACCGAGCCGTCGGCAAAGGTCACCTGCAGGCAGCCATAGTTGTACATACCCGGCACGAGTTCCTCGGACAGCCGGGCCCCGATCGCCGACACCCGCACCGGCCGCGAGCGGGTCATCTGGCACATCACGTCGACGTAGTGAACACCGCAGTCCACGATTGGCGACATCGACTGCATCAAGGCCTTGTGGGTCTGCCACTTCTCGCCCGACGACTGCTGGTTGAGGTTCATCCGCATCACGAGCGGTCGGCCGAGGCCCTGAGCCGTGGCGATGAACCGCTTCCAGGTCGGGTGAACCCGGAGGATGTAGCCCACCACGAGTTTCTTGCCCGCGGCCCGGGAGGCCGCCGCCACCTCCTCCGCCTCCGCCACCGTCACCGCCAGCGGCTTCTCCAGAAACACGTGGCAGCCCGCCGCGAAGGCGGCCTTGGCATAGGCGGCGTGGGTGTCGGGGTAGGTGTTGATCGAAACAGCGTCGGGCTTCGTGGTGGCGAGCGCCTGGTGGAAGTCGGAAAACTGCGGATAGTCGGCACCGAGGGCGTCGAGCAGCGCCCGGCGAGACTTCTCCCCACGGGAAACCACGCCGACGATCTCGAAGCCGTCGAGATTGTGGTAGGCCTTCGCATGGGAGATGCCCATGTGGCCACAGCCGACCACCAGCACACGAACGGGAGCAGCTGCCATCGACCGACCTCCTTCAACGCCGTGACACACCCACGCTGGCAGAACCGTCCTACCAGGCCTTGCCCCTCAGGCCGCCGCCCGCACCGCCGCGAGAATCAGGGACCGGAGCTTCGGCTCGGCTGCATGGGCGACCGCCAGAATCTCCTCCACCGTTGCGACTGCCAGGGCGTCGGGCAGGCACATGTCGGTGATCACAGAAATGCCGAGCACCCGCATCGAGGAATGCACCGCCACGAGCACCTCCGGCACCGTCGACATCCCCACCACGTCGGCCCCGATCGTCCGTAGAAACCGGTATTCCGCCCGGGTCTCGAGATTCGGCCCGGTCACGGCCACATAGACCCCGCGGTGGGCCACAAAATCCTCCCGCCGGGCCACGGCCAGAGCCGCATCGATCAGCGAAGGCGTGTAGGGGGCCGACATGTCGGGAAACCGGGGGCCCAGCCGCTCATCATTGATCCCGATCAGCGGATTGTCGCCCAGCAGATTGATGTGGTCTTCGATCACCATCAGGTCGCCGGTGCGATACTGCGGATTGAGGCCCCCGCAGGCGTTGGTGACGAGCAGGAGGTCGGCCCCCAGCCGCTTGAGCACCCGCACGGGGAAGGTGATCTGCTGGAGCGGATAGCCCTCGTAGGCGTGCATCCGCCCTTCCATCACCACCACCGGCACACCCTCCAACAGCCCGCAGACGAGCTGCCCGGCATGGCCGTGGGCGGTGGAGCGGGCGAAGTGAGGGATTTCGTCGTAGGGGATCGAAACCGCTTCGACCAGGCTCTCGGAAATCCCCCCCAGCCCGCTGCCGAGGATGATCGCCACCCGCGGCGAGAGGCTCCAACGGTCGCGAATGAAACTGGCGGCCGCCGTGATCTTGTCAAACTGATCGAGCATTGAATCCTCGGGAGGTCACTCCTCGCCGAGGAGCGCCTGAAAGTCGGGGTGCCCATGAAGCGACTCCAGATCGGGATCGCTCTCCATATGCGTGAGGTCGTCGTAGCCCAGTAGAATCGCGCGGGAGAGCGAATCGATCGCCTCATCCGCCCGTCCGGCCAGGGCCAACGAACAGGCGAGGTTATAGCGGGCCAGAAAGTCGTCGGGCAACAGTTCCACGACCCGGGCATCGAGATCGACGGCCCGCCCGGCATCCCCTTTGCGGGAGACAAGCTCGGCCAGAACACGGAGCACGTCCACCGCGTCGGCCCTCCGTTCGAGCAGCCGCTCGAAGAAGCCGATGTCGAAGTCGAGCTGGTTGAGGCTTCCGAACCAGGGCAGCGCAGACGCCGCCTTCGGGCGCCTGCCACGGCGGCCGGGCTTATCGGAGCCGGCATTGGGCTCGTCGGGAACGAACCAGGGGGCGTCGAGCCCTGACATCGGATGCTCCCTGAAAATGGTGCCGGGCCCCCGACGGGCCCGGCGGCGGTTCACTTCTTTTTGCTGTTGCCCTTGCCGGGCGGCGGCTCGGCGTCGCCGTCGTCGGGATGATCCCAGTCGGGGTCATCCTCTTCCTCCTCGAAGTCATCGTCGAACTCGTCATCGAAATCGTCGAAGTCGGATTCGTCGTCGCCCGGCTCGGCGACTGGCAGTTCCTCATCCTCGCCGAGTTCTTCCTCATCGTCGTCGTCGGTGCCGGCCAGGATGACCGGCATCGCCGCCGGCCCGAACCCCGCAAAGCCGGCCTCCAACCCGAAGCCAGCCGCATGACCGAACCAGGCATCCGAGGGATCGAGGAATGAGAGCGACGCAACGGCAGGCATGAGAAAATGCTCGGGGCGGTACAAATACGCGGAACTTCTGTCTCTGGATCAAACCGACTTCCCGGGGCGGAGTCAAGGCAGGGCCAGCGGAAACCCCGGCAATCCCGAAACCGCCCGCCGCCGGGCGGCGCCCACGAGGGCGGCCGAAGCGATGGTTTTCCGGGATTCCTCAGCCTCAGGTGTGGTAATCGGCGTTGAGGTGGACGTATTCCGCCGTGAGATCGCTCGAATAAAACCGAATCCGGCCCGGGCCCCGCCCCACGGCCAGCTCGATCAGGGTCTCGCGGGAGTCGCGAATCGATGCCGACACCTGCTCCGCGTCGAAGGCCACGGGCGCGGCGTCGCGGAACAGGAGCGTGCCGTTGAGCGACAGCACCACGGCGGCCGGGTCGAAGGCCACGCCCGCGTACCCCGCCGCCGACACGATCCGACCCCAGTTTGGATCGGCACCGTGGATCGCCGTCTTCACCAGCGGGCTGTCGGCGATCGTGCGGGCGATCCGTCGGGCGTCGTCCCGGTTCTCGCAGCCCGCCACCTCGATCCGCATCACATGGGTCGCTCCCTCGCCATCGTCGGCCATCTCCCGGGCCAAGGCCTCGCAGACCTCCCTGATCGTCCGGCCGCAGGCGGCTAGTCCTTCACCGTGGAGCGTGCCGCCGCCGGCGGCTCCGTTGGCCAGGAGCAGCACCGTGTCGTTGGTGCTCATGTGGCCGTCCACGCTGACGCAGTTAAATGTCTCCTCCACCGCCTCGACAAGCAGCCGCTGCGCGTCGGCCGGCTCGATGGCCGCGTCGACGAGCACCACGCCGAGCATCGTGGCGAGTTTCGGGCCGATCATCGCGGCGCCCTTGGCCATGCCGAACACCGTGTAGGTGGTCCCGTCGGCCGAGAACGTGCCGCCGGTGAGCTTGGGCCGGGTGTCGGTGGTCATCATCCCGCGGGCTGCAGACACGGCGGCCGCGTCGTCGCTGCCGAGCGCGGCCGCGGCGGCGGCGATCCCCGCCGTCACCTTCTCCAGCGGCAGAAACTCGCCGATGATTCCCGTCGAGAGCACGAGCAGTTCGTCGCCGGCTGCGCCGAGGGCCCGGCCGGCCGCCTCCGCCATCGACCGGGCGTCAGCCAGCCCCCGCTCACCGGTGCAGGCGTTGGCGTTGCCCGAGTTGATCACCACGCCGCGGAAGCCCCGCCCCGGCGTCAGGGTCCGGTCGTAGGCCACCGGAGCGGCGTAGACGAGGTTCGTGGTGTAGACGCCCGCCGCCGTCGCCGGCAGGTCGCTCGTCACGAGCGAGACATCCTCGCGGGTCGCGTCTCGCTTGATGCCGGCCTTCACGCCGGCCATCCGAAAGCCAAGCGGAACGACGGGGATCGGCAGCCGCAGGGGGGTGTTGGCAAAGGCCATGATGCGCACCTGGGAAAGAAAACTTTGTTCAGAGGAGCCCGGCATGCTCGGGGAGTCCGAACAGCACGTTGAAATTCTGCACGGCCGCACCCGCGGCGCCCTTCACGAGGTTGTCGAGGCAGCTGATCAGCAGGATCCGGCCCCGCACCACCCGGGCGGTGATGTCGCAGAAGTTCGTGTCGACCGTGTCCTTCGTGCCGGGCAAATGGTCCACCACCCGCACGAACCGCTCCCGCTCGTAGGCCTCCCGCAGCACGCCCATCACCTCGGCCTCGGTGACGGTCTTCGTCGGCCGGGCATAGATCGTCGAGAGGATGCCGCGGTCCATCGGGGCAAGCTGGGGTGTAAAGATCACTTCGGGCCGAGTGCCGGCATGGCGGCCGAGAATCTGCTCGATCTCGGGCGTATGGCGGTGCCGACCGACGTTGTAGGCCGACATGCTCTCGTTGCACTCGGGGAAGTGCGTCATCAGCTTGGGCTGCCGCCCCGCCCCACTGACGCCACTCTTGGAGTCGATGATGATATCGGAGAGTTCGACCAGCCCGGCCTTGACCAGCGGGGCCAGTGGCAGGATCGCGGACGTGGCATAGCAGCCGGGATTCGCCACGAGTTGCTGGCTGGCGATCCGCTCGCGGAAGAGTTCCGGCAGTCCATACACGGTACCTCCCAACCGCCCGGCATCGGGGTGCTCGTGGCCATACCATTCGAGATAGGTGCCCGCGTCGTCGAGCCGATAATCGGCGCTGAAGTCGACGACCTTCGCCCCGCCCGCGAGCACCCGCGGAAGGATCTCGGCACTAGCACAGTGCGGCAGACAGCCAAACACGCAGTCGGCCCGCCGGCCCACCTCCTCGGGCTCGAGATCCTCGAGTTCCAGATCAAGCCGCCCCCCGAGACTGGGATGCACGCTGGACACCGGCGGCCGCCCCT
>JBJOHE010000409.1:0-5081 GCA_046047895.1 Planctomycetota bacterium
TTCGCCGCGACGGCTGCGACGATTGTGTCGGGGGCTGTGGCAGGACGTCTCAAGTTCGGCGGGTATCTCGTCTACACCGCGATCCTCACCGGGCTCGTCTATCCGATCAGCGGCTCCTGGAAGTGGGGCGGCGGCTGGCTCGACGCGATGGGCTTCCACGACTTCGCCGGCAGCATCGTCGTCCATGCGGTGGGTGGTTTCGCCGGCCTGATCGGGGCGATGTTCCTCGGACCGCGGATTGGCCGCTACACCTCGAGCGGCAAGAGCGTCCCGATTCCTGGTCACAACCTCTCGATGGCGGCCCTCGGCGTGTTCATCCTGCTGGTCGGCTGGTATGGGTTCAACCCCGGCAGCCAGCTGACCTACTCGGGCGCCCTCAACGCCGAGGCCACGACCTACATCGCCCTCACCACCACCATCGCCGCGGCGATCGGAGCCGTCACGGCCCTGCTCGCCGGCTGGTTCCTGTTCAAGAAGCCTGACCTCACGATGGCTCTCAACGGGGTGCTGGGCGGGCTCGTGGCGATCACCGCCAACTGCGACTGCGTCTCCCAGCAAGCCGCGCTCGTGATCGGCGGAGTGGGCGGCCTGCTCGTCGTGGCGGGCATCCTCATCCTCGACAAGCTCCGGATCGACGATCCGGTCGGGGCCTGGCCCGTTCACGGCCTCTGCGGCCTCTGGGGCGGGATCGCCACGGGCATTTTCGGCGCCGAAAAGGTGTTCATGACCCAGGTGATCGGCTCGTTTGCGATCATCGCCTGGGCCATGGTCACGATGGCCGTCACCTTCGGAGTGCTCAAGGCGATCGGGCTCCTGCGGGTCAGCCCCCAGGAGGAAGTCGACGGCCTCGACATCCACGAACACGGCATGCGGGCCTACCCGGACCAGTGGGTCGCCTCGAGCGACTTCTCGGTGGCAGCCGCCCCGAATCACTAGTCCCGTCCGCAGCCTGACACGGACCGCCGGTCTGGCCCTTGCGGCCAGACCGGCGGCGTCGTTTCCTGGGCAGCGGATGCGCGACGGATGCAGTCGAGCCTTACTCCGGCACGAGTTCGGGCCAGCCGTCGCTCGTCCACCGCACGCGGCGGATCGCGAGAGTCGGCCGGCCTTCGCGAGCGCCGTCGTAGAAGTGCATGCTCGCCTGATCGCCAGCGGTGCCGCGAAACAGGCCGAGATGCCCCGGCCCAATGAAGTTGCCCTCGCTGCCGACAACCGGCCGACCTCCGCCATCGAGCAGCGGCCGCCCTGCGTCGTCGAGATAGGGCCCCGCGATCGACCGGGAGCGGCCGACGAGCACCCGGTAGGTGCTCTGCACGCCGCGGCAGCAGAGCCCGTGGTTGACGAACAGGTAGTACCACTCGCCCCGACGGTGGAGCGTGGCCGCCTCGATCTCGCGGGCCCAGGCCAGCCGGACGGGCTCGGCCGCAGGAGTTTTCCGCAGACCTGTCTCAGGATCAAGCTCCACGAGAAAGATGCCCTGCCAGAATGAACCGAAGGCCATCCAGAGCCGGCCCTCGTCGAGCAGCACAGCCGGATCGATCGCGTTGAAGGGATCCCCCGGCCGGCTCCTGATTACGACGCCGCGATCGCGCCACGGGCCAGCGGCCGCGGCTGCCGTGGCGAGCCCAATGGCCGAGGTCTGCCTGCCGAATTCCGAAACTGAGTAATAGAGGAAGAATTGATCACCTGACCGCACCACGTCGGGCGCCCAGTAGTGATGCCGCCGGTTGCCGGGAGCGACCTCGGCCGCCCAGGCGGGCGGCTCCCCCAGCGGGCTCGGCTGCCGTTCCCAGGTGACGAGATCAGCCGACCTCGCCGCCAGCAGCATCCGCCCCGTGCCGAAGATCCACCACTCGCCGGCGGCATCCTGGATCGGCGGCGTGGGATCGTGGATCCGCAGGTCTCTCCGCCCCGCCGGCTCCTCCGCGGAGGCCTGCACGCCCCCGGCGAGCACGATCACGGCCGCAATGACAGGCTCGAAGACTGAAAAAACCGCCATCTCCGCGAGACCTCCGTCGCCCGACCCCGAGGGCCATCCTCCACCGGCAACGGCCCAGGCACCGGGAAAGGCTCGCAGTCGATGCGAATCGGGTATGATCAGACGCGGTGGGGGGAGGATCGTCAACCGCTCCGAGGTTTCCGGCCATGCAATTCTTGGCGGAACGCGTCGCCTGGCAGGCAAGCCCGCGGCCCCGGCCCAGGAACGCGCTGACGCTGATCGAACTCCTCGTGACGGTCACGATCGTCGCGGCGCTCGTCAGCCTGCTCCTGCCGGCCGTGCAGGCGGCCCGCGAGGCGGGCCGGCGGACCGAATGCCGGAATAACCTCCGCCAACTGGCCCTCGGCTGTCTCGCATTCGAAGGCCAGCACAGGCACCTCCCCAGCGGTGGCTGGGGCTGGAACTGGGTCGGTGACCCAGACCTTGGAGCTGGTCCCGACCAGCCCGGAAGCTGGGCCTACAACATTCTGCCCTTCCTCGACGCCACGGCGTTGCACGACCTCCCCAGCGATGGGAAGCCCCTCGTGATCACCGCCCGGCAGCGGCAGGGAGCGGCCGTGGCCATCGGCACTGCGGCTGCGGGATTCAACTGCCCATCCCGCCGGGGCACGGCCGCCTTCCCGCTCAAGAGGCTCGTGTTCAATAGCGACATTCCTTCCAGCACGCGTGTGGGCCGGACCGACTACGCGATCAACGCTGGCGACGGAGCGGCCGAGGGCCCGATCGGCCGCGGCCGGGGCGAAGGCCCGCCCCCGGGAGCCCTCGGATTCATCGATCGCTACCCCTGGTGGTGGCGACGCGACGGATCCCAGCGGCCAGAGTCGCTGTTTTCCGGCGTCTCGTTCGTCCGCAGCCGGGTGAGGGTGTCGCAGATCACCGACGGCATGTCGAAGACCTACCTCGTCGGAGAGAAGTATCTCAACCCCGACGCGACCGCCACCGGCACCGACCGCGGCGACAACGAGAATTACCTCGCCGGCTTCAACAACGACAGTTCCCGCTCCACGATGGCGTCTCCCCTCCAGGACCGCGCCGGCCTCTCCCTCCCCGATCGTTTCGGAAGCCCTCATCCAGGCTCCCTCTCGATGGCCTTCTGCGACGGATCGGTGCGGCCGCTGGACTACGAGATCGCGGCCTCGATCCACCGGGCCGCAGGCCACCGGGCCGACGGCCGCTGAATAAGAAAACGACCGCGGGCTGACCCGCCGCCCCGACTGGCGCGTCGCTAAATGACTGCTAAGGATTCCGTTGGGCGACGGATACTGATCCGTAGGTGTGTATGCCCTCTCCCGCAGCCGTATCCCGAGTCCAGAGCCTGTTCGTCCGCCACCTCCCTGCCTTGCGGGGGTTCGTGACGTCGCTCGTGGTCGATTATTCGCTCGTCGATGACGTGGTTCAGGAAACCTTCCTTACCGTCACGGCGAAGGCCGATTCGTTCGAACCCGGCACGAACTTCAAGGCCTGGACCTGGACGATCGCCCGGCACAAGACCCTCCAGGCCCTGCACGCCGTCAACCGCCAACGCCGCCTGAGCGATGCGGCCATCGAGTCGCTCTGCGCCCACGAGGAGTCGCTCGAGTGGGAGAAGGCGGAGACGGCCCAGCGTCATCTCGACGCCTGCGTCGATGAACTGGCTCCCAAGGCCAAGCTGGCGATTGAATTGCGATACAAGCACGCCCATCGGGTCGGCGAGGTCGCCCGCCGGATGGGCTGGACGGCCAATGCGGTGCATGTGGCGTTGTCGCGGGCCAGGAAGGTGCTGCGCGAGTGCGTCGAACGACGGCAGGCCGTACCGAGGCCGACGGGCTGACGCCTGGTCGTGGTGGAGGCTGACAATGCTCGATGAAGACCGGCTCACGAGGCTCCTCGATCGACATGTCGACGACATGCTGACGGCAGCCGAACTGGCCGAGCTCGACGAGATGCTCCAGGCCTCCCCTCAGGCCAGAATCCTGTTCTGGGAACACGCCCGTTGGAACGCCGCGGTGCGAGACTGGGGAGAGCGAAGCTGGGGCACCCGTTCGGCGGTCGCCCCGGATCCGGCTGCTGCGTCTTGGTGGCGATCCCGAGCCCGGCTCGGCCGGCGACAGCTCATGGCATTCGGCTCCACGGCAGCCGCCCTGGCCGGAGCCTGGGCCGGTTCCGCCGCCCTCCGGCGCTGGATCGGCCCGGCAGCCCGACAGTCGTTTCCGGCCGACGCGGCGATTGTGACAGCGGTTCGAGACGGCCGCTGGCAGGGAGACGGCCCCGGCCTCGGGCAGGCAGTCGGGCCCGGGCGGCTCGTGCTCCAACACGGCGAGGTGGGGCTCGGCTTCGCATCGGGAGCGGAACTGGTTGTCCGCGGCCCGGCTGACTTTTCCATTCGGTCGGCCCTGCGGCTGGAAATGGCCTCGGGCATCCTTGCGGCCCACGTGCCTCCCGAGGCGGAGGGTTTCGTGGTCAAGACGCCGGCGGTCGAGGTCATCGATCTGGGCACGGCGTTCGGCGTAGCTGCCGAGGCGGAAACCGTCGACGTGAGCGTCTTTTCCGGTCAGGTCGAGGCCAGAGCCGCGGGAATGCCTGAAGCTGACATCCGCAACCTCCCGGCAGGTCAGTCCCGGCGATTCGTCGACGGCGTCAGCCAGGGCCCCTCCCCACGCGGTGACCGGGCCAGCTTTCCTCGGCTGCCCTCCGACGCCTCAGACCGGCCTCGGACCAACGGCGGCGTGCGACTGCTGGAATCGCCCCCTGCCACGCTCACCGGGCTGGAGAGCAACGACTTTATCCTGCTCTTCCGCGAGATGTTCGGAGTGACCCTGCCCCGGAACCTGATGCTCGACATCCACTCGCCGGGAGTGTACGCCACCGAGGAGTCGGTGCGGCCCAGGCAGCTGTCTGACGCACTCGTGGCCGACTCCTACCTCCTGCACTTCAAGGCCCGGCACGAACTGGTCGGAAAAGGCTCCGAGTGGGTCGTGCTCGACGGCTCCGTGACATTCCCACGGCCGATTCTGGGCATCGTCTGCCGCACACCGACGCTGCGAGCCTCCGACCGCGTGATCGCGGCGGCGGCGGCCGGCCAGGATGCCGGTGACGACGCGGG
>JBJOHE010000410.1:0-4568 GCA_046047895.1 Planctomycetota bacterium
GACCTGCTCATCGTGGCCGAGGACGTCGACGGCGAGGCCCTCGCCACGCTCGTCGTCAACAAGCTCCGCGGTATTCTCTCGGTCGCCGCCGTTAAGGCGCCCGGTTACGGCGACCGCCGCAAGGCGATGCTCGGCGACATCGCCGTGCTCACCGGCGGGCAGGCGATCTTCAAGGATCTGGGCATCGCGCTCGACGCCGTGAAGCTCACCGACCTTGGCCGGGCCAAGAAGGTGATCATCGAGGCCGAAAACACCACGATCGTCAGCGGGGCCGGCACCAAGGCCGCGATCGACGGCCGGGTGGCGCAGATCCGCGACGAGATCGGCAAGACCACGAGCGACTACGACCGCGAGAAGCTCCAGGAGCGGCTCGCCAAGCTCGCCGGCGGTGTTGCCCAGATCAACGTCGGGGCGGCCACCGAGACCGAGATGAAGGAGCGGAAGGCGTTGATCGACGACGCCAAGAGCGCCGTCCAGGCGGCACTCGCCGAAGGGGTCGTGCCCGGTGGCGGCGTGGCGCTGCTGCGGAGCGAGAAGGCCCTTGAGAAACTCGACGTCGACGGCGACGAGAAGCTCGGGGTGTCGATCGTCCGCAACGCGCTGAAGTATCCGCTGACCGCGATCGCCGAGAATGCCGGTGTGGACGGCTCGGTGGTGGTCAACCGCGTGCGGCAGATGAAGGGCAAGAACGACGGATACGACGCCGACAAGGGGGAGTATTGCGACCTCGTGGCGGCGGGTGTGATTGATCCGGCCAAGGTGGTGCGGACGGCCCTGCAAAACGCAGCCAGTGTGGCGGCTCTGCTGCTCACGACCGACTCGTTGATCACCGAAATCCCCAAGGAAGAGGAAGAGGCCGGCGGCGATGGCCACGACCATCACGGGATGGGCGGCGGCATGGGTGGCATGGGCGGCATGGGCATGGGCGGGATGGGAGGCATGGGCGGCATGCCCGGCATGATGTAGTCCCCTCAGGTCCCGAATCGGAATCAGTTTTTCTTCACACTCACTTTCGGAGATAGCAAGCACGATGGCAGCCAAGAACCTCAAGATCCGTCCGCTCGATGACCGCGTGGTCGTGGAGCCCGTCGAAGCCGAAGAGCGGACCGCCGGCGGGATCGTTCTCCCCGATTCGGCCAAGGAGAAGCCGCAGCGGGGCCATGTGGTGGCACTCGGCCCGGGCCGGTTGCTCGAGAACGGCCAGCGGTCGCCGCTCGCTGTCTCGGTGGGCGACGAGGTGATCTACGGCAAGTATTCCGGCAGCGACATCGAGGTCGACGGCCACGAAGTCAAGATCCTCCGCGAGAGCGACATCCTCGCGAAGGTTCTGTCTTGAGTTGATCGCGATGCGGGCCCTCGGGGCCCGTTTCGCCCGGTCGGTCGCGGGGAGCGCCGGTGGCTCCCCGGGCCGACGCCGCCCTCCGCGGCCAGATTTTGAACCGAATCAACAGCTTCCACAACGAATCAGCATACGACTTCCGAGGAGATCAAAGCCGTGCCCAAGCAACTGATGTTCGACGATTCCGCCCGTGCCAAGCTGCTCAAGGGCGTGGAGAAGCTCGCCGGTGCCGTGGCGGTGACCATGGGACCGACGGGTCGCAACGTGATCATCGACAAGTCGTTCGGTGGCCCGACGGTCACGAAGGACGGCGTGACGGTGAGCAAGGAAGTGGACCTCGAAGACGCCTTCGAGAACATGGGTGCGAAGCTCGTCAACGAGGTGGCCTCGAAGACGTCGGACCTTGCCGGTGACGGCACCACCACAGCGACCGTCTTGGCCCGGGCGATCTTCCGTGAGGGGATTCGCAACGTGGCCGCCGGCAGCAACCCCACGGCGGTCCGCCGTGGGATCGAGAAGGGCGTGGCCGCGGCTGTCGACCGTCTCTCGGGCCTGGCCCGCAAGGTGGAGCGGCCCGAGGAGATCGCCCAGGTGGGAGCGATCAGCGCGAACAATGACCGGGCGATCGGTGATCTGCTCGCCGAGGCGCTCCAGAAGGTGGGCAAGGATGGTGTGATCACCGTCGAAGAGGGCAAGACCACAGAGACCGAGGTTCGATTCGTCGATGGGATGCAGTTCGACAAGGGCTTCGTCTCGCCCTACTTCATCAACAAGCCGGCTGAGATGGAGTGCCAGCTCGAGGATGTGCTGATTCTGATCCATGAGAAGAAGATCTCGAACCTTCGCGATCTCCTGCCGCTCCTGGAGAAGGTCGCTCAGTCTGGCAAGCCCTTCCTGATCATCGCCGAAGATGTCGACGGCGACGCCCTTACCGCGTTGGTGGTCAACAAGCTCCAGGGCGTCCTTAAGGTCTGTGCCTCGAAGGCCCCCGGCTTCGGCGACCGGCGGAAAGCGATGCTAGGCGATATCGCCACCCTCACCGGTGGCACGCTGATCAGCGAGGACCTCGGGCTCAAGCTCGAGAGCCTCGACCTCTCTCATCTCGGCCGGGCCAAGCGGGTCACGGTCGACAAGAATGAGACCACGATCGTGCAAGGGGCTGGCGACCAGAGTGCCGTGCAGGCCCGGGTTCAGCAGATCCGCTCGCAAATCGAGAACACCGAGAGCGAGTATGACCGAGAGAAACTCCAGGAGCGGCTGGCCAAGCTCACTGGCGGCGTGGCGATCGTGTCGGTCGGCGCGGGCACCGAGGCCGAGATGAAGCAGAAGAAGGCCCGCGTCGAAGACGCCCTCCATGCGACCCGCGCGGCGGTCGAGGAAGGGATCGTTCCGGGCGGTGGCGTGGCCCTGCTCCGCTGCCGCGAGGCGGTGGAGAAGGCCCGGGCGCAGGCCAAGGGCGACGAGAAGATCGGCGTCGACATCATTCTCCACGCCCTCGAGGCCCCGATCCGGCAAATCGCTGAGAATGGTGGCATCGACGGCGCCGTGGTGGCCGATGAGGTGCTCGGGAAGGAGCTCAATATGGGCTTCGATGCCAACAAGGGCGAGTATGTCGACATGCTCAAGGCCGGCATCATCGACCCTGTGAAGGTGGTTCGGGTGGCCCTTACCAACGCGGCGAGCATCTCGGGGCTCCTGCTGACGACCGAGGCGCTCGTCACGAACCTCGAGAAGGAAGACGCCAAGAAGCGGAAGATCGAAGGCAGCATCCGGTAAGAGCCCGGGGGGCTGCCCCTTCCCGGTTTCGGTCCTGCCCTCGGTGTCCGTATGCCAATGGTCGACCAACGCTGTTACTACGAAGTGCTCGGGGTCGATCGGCGGGCGACGTCTGCCGAGATCACGGCTGCCTACCGCAAGCTGGCGATCCGGTTTCACCCCGACAAGAACCCGGGCGACGCCGAGGCGGCCACCCGCTTCAAGGAGGCCGCCCGCGCCTTCGAGGTGCTCTCCGACGACGACCTCCGCGGCCGCTACGACCGGTTTGGTCATGCGGGCGTGGAGGGAGGCCGCCGGCACGACTTCAACGACATCTCGGATGTCTTCGAGGCCTTCGGCGACCTGTTCGGTGGTGGGATTTTCGGCGAGGCGTTCGGGGGCGGCCGGCAGCGGGCCAACCGGCCGCGGAAGGGGCGGGACGTCTTCTGCCAGGTGACGCTCTCGCTTGTCGAGGCCGCCCGCGGCACGACCAAGACGGTCGAGTTCGACCGGCACGAGACCTGCGCCACCTGCGATGGCACCGGCGCGAAGCCCGGCACCAAGCCGCAGGCCTGCGACTACTGCGGGGGCAAGGGGCAGGTGATCCAGTCGGCCGGCGTGTTTCGGCTCCAGACCACCTGCCCGGCCTGCCGCGGCGCCGGATCAGTGATCCGGGAGCGATGTGCCGAATGCAGTGGCGAGGGCGTGACCGAGGAGCATGTCAGCCGCAAGGTGACGATTCCCGCCGGCGTCGATCGGGATGTCCGCGTCAGGCTCGCGGGCGAGGGCGAGCCCGGGGGCAATGGCGGGCCACCGGGCGACTGCTACTGCGTGATCGAGATCGAGGAGCATCCGTTCCTCGTCCGCGACGGTCGAGACCTCCACTGCGAGGTGCCCGTGAGCTACTCCCAGGCCGCGCTCGGCGCGACCGTCGAGGTGCCGACACTCGACGGAGCCAAGCCGCTCGACATCGCCCGCGGCACCCAGCCGGGCGAGGTGATCAAGGTGCGTGGCCTCGGCATGCCCGAGGTGCGGGGCCGAGGAATCGGCGACCTGCACGTTCATGTCCACGTCGAGGTGCCCAAGAGTCTCTCGCCCCGGGCCGAGGAACTGCTGCGGGAACTCGCCGAGGAGGAGCATGCGGCTGTCACGCCCAAGCGGTCGAGCTTTTTCAGCCGGCTTGCCGAGTACTTCTCGGGCAGGGACACTGCCGGCCCGGGTGATGAACACCAGTCTGACGAGTCCGAGGAGACGTGAGCATGGCGAGTGATGAGCAGCAGAGCGATCTCGAGCAGGAGGCCGAGGGGGCGGGCGTTGAGCCGCAGGTGGCTGCCGAGGCCGAGGCTGGTGGTGACGTGGCCGGCGGAACCGAGGCGGCTGAGTTCCAGGATCGGCTGCTGCGGGTCCAGGCGGAACTCGAAAACTATCGGAAGCGGGCTCGGCGGGAATACGAGGAAGCCCAGCGGTACCGGGA
>JBJOHE010000411.1:0-8710 GCA_046047895.1 Planctomycetota bacterium
TTCGGCTCCCGCCGGGACCGTAGTCATTCAGGAAATCAAGGGCGTATTCAGTGAGGATGCTGGTCGTGAATCCTTTCTCGTTCACGGTCCGGACCGGAGCGTCGTCTTGTTTCACACGAAGGGTCGGATCGAGATGGGTTCCTTGCCCTTGGAAGGCCGCCCAGTAATCAAAGCCTTCTCGCGGCTCGAAGTAGGAATCCATGTGCCACTTCCCGACCAGGCCGGTGCGATACCCGGCAGCTTGAAGCGTTTTTTGGTAGATCGGCAGACGCTCGTCCGGCACGCCGTTGATGTCGTCGTTGACGTTGAGGCCGTGGGTGATGGCGTATTGACCCGTCATCAGCGAGGCGCGGGAAGGGGAGCAGAGCGGGCAATTGACGAACGAATTGACAAAGTTGACTCCCTGGCCCGCGATCCGGTTGTCGAGGTTCGGGGTATCCACGAAGGGATGCCCCGTGACACCCAGGCCGTCGTGCCGCAGGTCGTCCACATAGAGCAGCAGGATGTTCGGGCGTTGCTGGGCCTGCCCTCGCGCTGCCGCAGGCAGTCCGCCTCCTGCGAGTGCGACAGCGACTCCGGCAACCGCCAGCCGCACCACATGCGGTCGCAGTTTCGGCAATGAACGCGCACCCATACCGCGTCTCCTCTCGCTGTCCGACCCAATGGGCCGGCGAATGATCACTGCCGACTGGCGGCCCTGGTCACGCTTTCCCAGGTCGGGCCGATACACAGGTCGCCAAACTCGATCCAGCCCGAACTCACGCATTCGAGGGAGAGTTGCTCGATCAGCAGGTCGGTCGCGACGGTATCGCTCACGACGGACCATTCGGTGGGCTCTGGTGAGCCAGCAAGCCGCTCGGCCGCCATCAACCGCACGAGAACCTGCTCGGGATTGTCGCTGCCTGCCACGATTTTTGCGACCAACGCGTAGGCCGTCGAAGGCGACTGCGGGAGCGACGCTCGTGTGAGCGTGTTTCCGATCCGGACCAGCGCGGCGTCATCCTTTCGCAAGGCGATCTGGATCAGAGCGCCCTGTTCGACTTCCTGTTCCGGTGTCAGTCCGCGAGTTCGGAGTGAGATGGTCGCCCGATGTTCGTCGCTTCCTTTGAGTGGCCCACGACGCACCAGAACCCGGAGGTACCAGATCCCGTCTTGTGACAGGTCGATTGGCTTTTGGAATCGTCGGTGTGCGGCCGAACGTCGCTCAGCTCTGGGCTTTCCGGAGCCGTCATGCCGCAGCGCGACGGAACCGTCTCCTGCCAGGCCCGGCGTGACTTTCTCCCAGTTTCCGCGACCAGAACGCCAGGCCTCGCTCCAGCCATGGCCGGATTGGAGCTTCGTAATAAGGGTTTCCTCAGCTTGGAAATCATCGGTCACCACTGGCTGCTCGGCATTGCCGGCGGTGCCGACTGTCTCACGGGACCGAGCCACCAGGGTGGCATTGAGTGGGATCGGCTCCCTCGCCCCGTTGCTGGCCGCGTATCGCATGCCAGCACCTGCTTCGATCAGTTCAGGACCTCCGGAGGCCGCCCAGGAACCGCACGTCCGCCGAACCGCTCCTTCGGCGACGTGGAGTTCCTCGCCAAGATCGTCGATCACCGCTGCATACCGCGTGCCGATGTTGCGGTACACGGAGTGCGGAGTGACGATTTCGATCGATTCGCACGATTGGTCCGCCTCGAACACAAAAGTGCCGCAGTGAACCTGCATCGCCCGCCGCGATCTGAGCGTAAACGAAGGCTGGTTCTCGAAGAAGACGCTGGCGCCCCCGTCAAATTGGAGTGTCACGCGGCCGGCAGGCACCGAATAGCGGCCAGGAACAAGCCGCATGCCGGAGGGAATCGGCCGGCCGTTCAGCAGGGCATCCCCGCTCGCGGCGACGATTGTCGCAACATAGGCAGGACTCGTCGTGTGTTCGACGGCCCGTTCGGCCAGCGGCTGCTGGGCCGGCTTGGGAACCCGCACGGGAGCCGAAACGGTCCAGGCGAGGAGCAGCGACGCGGCTAGCACAGACGCTGCCGCGAGCGTTGCAGCGATCGCAGCCCATGGCAATGGCCGCGGCCGAGCGCCTCCCGGAAGCTGGGAGGCTCCGGATAACGCGGCGTTCATGTCAAGGTACCGGATGTAGAACCGTCGGGCTGCTTCGTCGGACTCGAGCAGTCGGGCAAGTTCTCGACCCTCCCGCTCGGAGATCGTGTCGTCTACGAGGGCGGAGACGAGGGTATGGAGGCGGGCGCGATCGTCTGTCGTCATGATTGGCCCTCCAGGACGGCCGACCGATCGATGCATTCGAAGAGCAGGCGCCGGACGCGTTCGAGGTTCCGAAACAGCGTCCGCCGACTTTGGGAAAACTGGGTCGCGATGTTCTCAATCGGGGAACGGTCTACATACCGCGCCAGGATGAGTTTGTGATCCTTTTCGGTGAGTTTCTCCAGGCACTTTTGCAACGCCGCCAGCCGTTCGGCCAAGACCGGCTCGTCTTCCTCGCGTGCCTGGGCAAGAAGCTCGAGAACCTCGGTCGGCAATTTCACCATTCGCCGCGGCCGCTGCTGTTCATGAAACTTCAGCACCTTTAGGTAAGCGAAACGACAAGCCCAGGGCAGAAATGGCCGGGAACGGTCGTACTCGGAAAACTTCCGAGAGATGGAAATGCAGACCTCCTGGAGCACATCCTTCGTGTCCTCCTCGTTGGCGAGGAGGGTGTAGATGTACCGCCGAAGGTGGTCGTAATTGGCCGTGATCAGGCTGACAAACAGCTCCTGATCGGCGTCGGATGGAAGCGTCACGTCGTTTTTTCGCCGGGGGATCGCCACAACATCGCCGTACATATTCCGTCGGACGGCAGGCTCGTGCCACCAACGCCAGCCGGGCCGGTTGGCGGTAGATAACGACCGTCAGGGCCCTGGCCCGCCCTTGGCCCGTCGGCCTAAACCCCTGGTTTTCGCTAGCGTGCAGGCCCCAGGTCGTGCCGGCACCGCGGTTTTCCACGTTCTCAGAGGGGGGCGGGTGCGTGTTTTCCGGGCGGCAGGGCGGCGGGTGGCACTTTTGGCCGACCGGGCGAAATGAATGTAAGGGGCTTTTCCGCCCCGCGGTGAGCCTGAGGCGGCCTAAGGATCGCAGGCGGAGCGGTCGGAGCGAGGAGGGGGCATACAACCATGCAGTACGATTTCCGGCGTTTTGCCGGCGAAATTCGCCCCGGCGGGCTGGTCCGTATGCGTTGGGCGAGGGTTTCTCACGGGGCCCGTCGGCTCAAGCCGGCCGCGTTCACGCTCGTGGAGCTCCTGGTCGTGATCGCCATCATCGCGACCCTGATCGGCCTCTTGCTCCCCGCGGTGCAGAGCGCCCGGGAGTCCGCCCGGCGAATGTCGTGCAGCAACAACATGAAGCAGCTCGGGTTGGCGATGCACAACCATCACTCTGCTCGGGGGCGGCTGCCGGTCGGCATCAAAACGGTCACCACTTCGAGCGGGGGCACCCTCAGGGTGCCAAACGTCGTGTTTCTATTGCCATACATCGAAGATCGGGCGCGGGCCGACCTCTACGATTATCAGAAGGGCTGGCAGGCCCAGATTCAGGTTGTCGGGCAGGTCATCCCGGCCTTTCAGTGCCCGAGCGACACGACGCAGGTAATGGATCAGTCGGATGGTCCGGGCGGAGATCGAAAGGCGAGCTACGGCCTCAACTGGGGGCACAACACGGTGCCCACGCCCTTTCTTCCCAAAACAAGCAAGCTGAAAGCCCCGTTCCTTCACGACTACGGCGCCAAGCTTGGGGAGATCAGTGACGGCACGAGCAAGACGCTCCTGATGATGGAAATGATCCAGGCCCCATCCAGTGGCAGTGGAATTGATCGGCGAGCCCGGATCTGGAATCCCACGGGCGGCACGTATCAGCTGCTCACTCGCGCGGGGCCCAACTCGTCCACTCCCGACCTTTCCCGGTGCGTCGATCTCCCGCAGCAGGGTCTGCCCTGCACGAACAACAACGGGGCCGCCGGTGACAGCTACATGCTCTCCCGCAGCCGGCACCCCACCGGCGTGGTGGTCGGTCTCTGCGACGGGTCGGTGCAATTCGTCAGCAATGACATCGACCTGGCGGCCTGGAAAGCGGCGAGCACGATCAATGGCGGCGAGACCGAGATTCTGCAGTGACGAGTTCGCAGAAAGGCAAGGTAGGGGCGATCGAGGTCCTTTCCTGGAAAAACTTTCTTTTTTCAGTTTTTTTTCACTCTGTGAAATCGATTGTGGCACTTTTAACGGTTTGGTCGGAAATTCGGTTAGGTGGGTGTTCTGTGCGACTGGCAGCGGCTGCTTGGTCCCGAATGCCGTAGGCGATCGAGTCTGGCTCGGCCGGGGGCGGGCCATAACCGGGGGGGTGCTCATGCGTGGCAGGACAACTGTGGAGATTTCGTCTCGTCAGAAAGTCGTGGTGAGGCTGAGTCGTAAAAGCGTTCTTGGCGGAGCCGTTTTGATTGCAATTTCCGCGGCGTCTGTTCACGCCGGACAAACCTGGGACGGCGGTGGCGTGAATGACAACTGGACTTCGCCGGCGAACTGGGACGGGGATGTTGGTCCGAATTTTGCCAACCCCATCACGTTCCAGGGCGAGACGCGCACGAACACGCTCAATAATCGCACTGCCGACTCCGTGGTTGGCGGCATCAATCTCACCAACGATGGCTCCGTCGGCAAAACAGCCGCCTTCAACTTCTCGCAGAACCGCCTCACGCTCGGTGGAAACATTGTCACAACGGCTTCGTCGTCAACGATCACCGACAGCATCGATTTCGACATGATCTTCAATGGTGGCCGCACAATCAACACCGGAGCGGATCACAATCTCACCATCACCGGGATCATCAGTCAGGATGGAACGAACCGCAACCTGACCAAGCAGGGCGTTGGCACCCTGACGCTCAGCAATGCAGCCAACACCTTCGCCGGGCAGTTTCTCTCGGATGCCGGGACCACCCAGGTCACCAAGTTGGAGAATAACGGAACTGCCAGTAGCCTCGGAGCGGGTGCCGCCTCGTTCCGTCTGGGCAATGATGCCACGGCCACTCTCGAATACATCGGAAACACCGACAGCAGCTCCAACAAGGTCGTCCAAATCGGCACCGGCACCGCCACCAACACGGGCAGCGCGGCGATTCTCAATAACGGCACTGGCAAGCTCACCTTCACCGCCGCCAACTTCACTGCAGCGGTCGCCGGCGTCACGGTCGCCCGTTCGTTGACCCTTGGCGGAAGCTATGCCGCGGCAGCCAACGAAATCACGGGCGTCATCAGGGATACCAACACGGCTGGCGGGGGTATCGTCTCGCTCACCAAGGAGGGAGCAAGCACGTGGGCTCTCTCCGGCACGAATACCTACACAGGCAACACGACGATAAACGCCGGCACCTTGGCCCTCGGGGCCAGTGGCACGATCGCCACGAGCCCTGCCATCGTCGTCGGCAGCGGTGCGACGTTCGAAGTGTCGTCGGTCGCGGGCTTCTCGGTCGGTGCGTCGCAGGAGCTTGCCGGTTCGGGAACGGTGAACGGAGCGGTGGCGGCCAACGGCACGATCTCGCCGGGTGTGACCGGCGTCGCGAGCGGTGTCGGGACGATTTCCTTCGCCAATGATCTCAGTTTGGCCAGTGGATCGTTCCTCGGCTTTCAGCTCGACGGGACGGATTTCACAGTCGGCGGTTCGGTCAACGACCTCATCTCGGCTTCTGGCGACCTCACTTTGGATGGCACGTTGAACGTGACCGCCTTGAACAGTTTTGCGTCGGCCACCGTAGGCAACACATGGCGACTCTTTAACTATTCGGGAACGCTCACCGACAACAATCTGGCGCTTGGCACAATGCCGACGCTCGGTGCCGGCTTGTCGTTCAGCATCGACACGAGCACCGCCAATCAGGTGAATCTCGTTGTGGTGCCCGAGCCGTCGTTGGCGGTGGCGGGGTTGCTGGGCCTTGGTTGGGCGGGGCTTACCGGGCTTCGGAAGCGTTCGCGGAACAAGTCCTGACGCAGCTCGAAGGCGGACGGGCGTTTGGCGAGTGAACTTCAGGTGAGACCAAACGTCATGCGAGGATCCATGGCAAGCGGTCGAAGGGCAGCGACCGGTCGATCGCGTCGTGGGCCAAGGTTGGCGGTCGAGCAGCTCGAGCGGCGGCTGCAGCTCGACGCGGCCGAGTTCGAGACTGAATTGCACTTCTGTTCTTGTGGCTTCTGCTGTTCTTGTGGACATGGTCATGATGACCATGCCCACGATTACAACGACGAGTTTGTTGTCGGTTCCGTGGGCGACGGCACCGGGCTGGTGAATATTTCCCCCGACGACAGGGGCGTGGTCGCAAGCGGCACACTCGGTGGCAGCTTGCCAACCGGGGTGACCGCTGCTGCCGGGCTGCCCGAACTCCAGAGCCTGCCCGGGGCTCCAACGTCGATTTATCTCGACTTCGACGGTCATGCCGATCTGGGAGCGTACGACACCGACGGTGATCCCACGAGCTTTAGCACCGTCGAGGCGGCTGTCATTGCTGAAGCCCACCGGCAGACCTCGGTCTTCTTTTCAATGTTCGACGTCAACGTCACGACCGTGAAGCCGACGGGCCCGACCGCCTGGATCATAATCAGCAATGACGTTACCGGTGGCAAAAGCGCCGTCGGCGTCTTCCCCAACTCGCAACCGAAGTCGTGGATCAATTCGGGCTCCGCGGAGACCCGAGTCACCGGGATCGTCCACGAGATCGGGCACAACTTCGGACTGCTGCACCAGTCTGACTACGACGTCGACGGCAACCTGACCAGCGAGTACAGCAATGGCCTCGACGCCCTTCACGGGGCGCTCATGGGGGTGGACTATCGCCGGGACGTTCAGAAATGGTTCATTGGCCATCCCAGCAACTCGCCCAGCAGGCTCCAGGACGACGTCGCAGTGATCGCGTCGGTGATTAAGAAGTATCAGCCGGCCGGGGGCGACGGTTTCCGGGCGGATGATTTCGGCGGGACGATTGCCGCCGCCACGCCGCTCGTTGCCACGGGTGGAAGCCGGTCGATCGCGGGCATCGTCGAGCGGATGGCCGATGTCGACATGTTTTCCTTCACGGCCACGGGGGCCGGCGCGGTGATCTCCGTCGTGCCCACGAAGCCGTCAGGGCTCGACGCGAAACTGGAGGTGTTTGACGCCAGCGGGGCATTGATCGCGGCGAGCGACGGCGATGCGAACGAGCAACAGTTGTTCGTGCCGCCCGGATCAGGCACCTGGTATGTGTCGGTCTCAAGCCATGGCGACTACGGCGACCTCGGGAGCTACGACCTCTCGGTAAACGACCTGCCCGCGGGCTGGACCTCGGCCGATATCGGCAACACCAAGCTCCTGGGCGACGCAGCGTTCGGCGGTGGGGTGTTCACCGTGGCCGGATCAGGGGCTGCAGTGGGGGGAACAGCCGACGCCTTCAGGTTCGTCTGGCAGACGCTCACCGGCGACGGTTCGATCGTGGCTCGGGTCCTCCACAATCAGGCGACGGATCCCCTGGCTAAGGCCGGCGTGGAGATCCGCGAGTCGCTTGCCGCCAACTCGAAGCACGTGGCGCTCGTGACCACGCCCGAGCGGGGAGTGCAGCTGCTCTCGCGGAGCACCAACGGCGGCTCCACGGCGACGGTCGGCAATATTGCGGCGGCCTTCACTCCCACCTGGGTGCGACTGGTCCGCGTGGGGAACGTGATCACTGCGTCCCGATCGGCCGACGGCGTCTCCTGGACCACGGTCGGCTCGGTCACGGTCGCCATGGGAGCGACGGTACGGATCGGGCTCCTGACCTCGGCCCAAGACGCGAGCAAGGTCAACACGGCCCGGTTCGACAACGTGTCGCTCTCCGGCAGTCTCAATCTGCCAGAGGCGGTCAACGGGCTCGCCGCACCGGCTGACGTTTCGGTGCGGCAGGGGGGCGGAGCCTCGTTTGTGGTCAGCTGGAAGCCTGTCGCGGGGGCCACCGGCTATGCGATCGAGCGGTCGGAAAACGGGGTCGATTTCACGAGCGTGTTTACCGCAGCATCCACGGCGACGTCGTGGACAAACATCGCGCTGCCTGGAGCGATGCGGTATTTCTATCGGGTGCGAGCCTTGTCCGGCTCCGGCCAGTCGGCGGCCTCGGCGATCGTGAGCGAGGTGAATCGGCCTAGTCCTGTGAAGGATCCGTCGATCGCGCCCATGTCCAACACCCAGTTGATCCTCAACTGGCGGGACACCAGCGGCGAGACCGGCTACCGGATCGAGCAGTCGACCGACAATCTGACGTTCACCCAGATCGCGACCGTGGCTGCCAACGTGCCGAGCTACACGGCGGATGGGCTCACCCCCGGCACTCCCTACTGGTTCCGGATCTCGCCGATGACCGCCACGGGCGACGGCAATCCGGTCGTGGTCAGTCGCAGCACCACGGGGCAGCAGGCCGTCAGCGAGATCTGGTTCACATCGAAGACGTCTTCGGCCCTGAGCATCGAGTGGTCGGCAGTGGCGACGGCGACGAGCTATCGCATTGAGCGGTCTCAGAATGGCACGAATTTCTCCTCGCTTGCCACTGTGGCCGCTGGCACGCTCACCTACACCGACGCGACGGTCAGTGTGATCGGCCGGCATTACTACCGGGTGGTCGCGATCCAGGGCAGCACGGCCGCCGATCCCTCGCCCGTCATCTTCACGGCGGTTCCTGCGATCG